>CAMBEV010000111.1 GCA_945865595.1 Nannocystis exedens
GAACGCGGTTTCGGCACTCATGAAGGGTGAGCCAAACGTTGTGAATCGACTCGAGAGCGTTTCGCGAGCAGCCGTCGTCGTTCCGCAACCCGTCTTTTCTGAGATCGCCTACGGCATTGAGCGGCTGCCCAGGTCGAAGCGAAAAGACGCGCTGCGCGCACGCTTCGAGATCCTTCGGGCTGAGTTGTCCTCACTCGATTGGTCCGACGCCGTCACCGACGCATTCGGTCGCATCAAGGCGGTCCTTGAAAAGCGCGGGCGCCGCATCGAAGACTTCGACGCCGCGATTGCCGCGCACGCTTCTGCCCACCACGCCATCCTCGTCAGCGCGAACACCGATGACATGATGCGCGTCCCAAGCCTCGTGGTGGAAGACTGGTCTCGCTGACGGCCGTTGCGCATCATCGGTGAGAACGAGCCAGCCCGTGCAAAAGCGCGTTCGCGTTGACTAGACTGACCGGTCGGTTTACTCGGCTTGCATGCCGACAAATGCGCAACAAATGGCGTCCGGAGGCCCTGGAACTACACGGCTAAAGAAAAACGCAGTGCCTCCTGCGGACAAAAAGACGGTCATCCGTCACGCCGCATTTCTGTCGTTTTCGAGGCACGGGTACCACCAAGCCACCGTCGACAACATTTGCGCCGCGGCCCGCGTCTCGAAGGGCTCGTTCTATTGGTATTACGAGAGCAAGCAGGCGCTCTTTCTCGACATCCTCGAGGTGTGGGCGCACGAAGTCGAGGCGCTGCTGACGAAGCAGTTCGAAGCGGCACTCAACAGCAAGACGCCGTTTGAAGACATGACCGCTGCGCTCGAGCGCGAGGCGAAGCGCAACCGTCGCATCATTCCGATCTGGCTCGACTCACTTTCACAGCTGAGCGCCGAACCCGAGATTCAAGCTGGCCTCGCGCGCTTTCATCGCAGCATCCGAACGACGCTCTCGCGACTGCTCAAGCCTATTCTCTACAAGGGGATGACCGAGGCTGACGGTGATGCGCTCTCGGGCTGCATGCTTGCGTGCTTCATGGGTCTGCTTTGCCAAGACCAAGTTGACCCCAAGGGAGCGAGCTTCAGCAGCCAAGTTCGCTTTTTCATGAAAACCCTCCAGCAGCTCGTTGAGCAATCGCAACGCTCCCCAGGGAGGACCGAACCATGAACTCGATCGCGATCTCTGACGCCGACCTTAGCCGCCTCCTGCCTGGCCTCGACGCCGATGCCTCGACGCTTGAACTCATTACCGGCCTGTGGCGCGCAACTCCGGGCGCGGAGCAACATGCGCATGCCCCGCCGCTTCTCGCCCGCGCGCTGCTGACGCGCATGGGCGATTCGCGTGGATCGTGGGAATCGCCACGACTCAAGGCCGCGCGAGAAGCGCTCGAAGCGTTCATCGATGAGCCAAAAGCGCGACGCGACGTGCCCGCGGTGCTCAGCCAAGCCGCAAGGGTCGAGCTCTCGTTCGTGCTCAACTTTGGCGGACAAGGGCTGCCTTACCTCGACGAACTTGCAGCGATTTGCGCGCGAAGTGTTGCAGCGGGCGCAATCGTCAAGGCGGTGAACGAGCGATTGCTTCGCGATGACATCCACCTCGATCGATGGCTCGCTGACCCGACATCGCGACCAAGCGCCGCGGCTCTCATGCGGGCGCCGTTGTCGATGCCCCTCATCTTGACGACCCAAGCTGCACTGCTCGCGGCGTTGCTCGAATCGGGCTACGACGCGGCGGCATTCTGGGGCCACGTGGTTGCATCCACCGGGCACAGCCAAGGCTTCGTTGCGGCAGTTCTCGCCTCGGAAGTCGCAGACGACGGGCTTTCGCAACTTGCGCTGCGAGCCGCTGACTATGCGTCATTCATGCTGTGCATGGGATTGCGCGCCGAAGAGGCCTCATACCGCGGAGCGCTTTCTCCAAGCATGCGTGCAGAAGCACGCAAAGCCAGCGTGGGCGAGCCTTCGCCGATGGCGACCGTCGTGGGCGCGACAGCTGAAGAGCTTGATGCTGTCATCGCGAAACACAGGCTGCCCATCACGCGCGGGCTCACCAATGGCCACTTTCGACACGTCGTTTGTGGGACAGTCAAGGACCTTGAGCACTTGCGCCACGCCATCGCGGCAACGTTTGATCATCAGCGCAAGCAGAAGAGCATCGGCAAACACGGAGGTCGTGCGCCAGAAGTCAGCTTTGATTATCTGGCGGTCAGCGTTCCATTTCACTCGCCCCAGCTTGAGTCGGCGTTAGCGCCGCTCGAAGCCGACGCACGCGCACTCGGGTTCGAGGTCGGACCGCTGCACTTTCCCGTCATCGACGGTCACACGGGCGGTGCCTCCTCAAAGGTCGACGTTGCCATGCTCGCCAGGCGTGTGCTTGTCGACCGCGTGAACTGGCCGCACGTTGCCGACGCTGTCGCGAAGAATGAGCGCGCAACGGTGGCGCTCGACTTTGGTCCTGGTGATGCTTGCGCCAAGCTGCTTGCGTCGACGCTTCGCGGTCGTGGCGTGAAGGTGCTCGCTTTGTCGACCGCAGCTGGACAAGAAGGCGCGCTCGATTCGAAGACGGCACTTACGCCTGAGCCGCGCTTCGCAGACTTTGAGCCCGCCCTCGTTGCGCTGCCAAGCGGGCGGCTATTGGCTGACAACCGCTTCACCCGCTTTACAGGAAGCCCCCCCGTTTTTTTACCCGGCATGACGCCAACCACGGTTGAAGCGCCCATCGTGGTCGCTGCGGCCAACGCCGGATACGTCGCCGAGCTCGCGGGAGGTGGTCAAGTTACTGAACTTATGATGCGTCGCCGCTTCGATGAGATTGCGCGCACCCTGACGCCGGGTCGCACATTCGTCTTCAATGCGCTTTATCTCGATCCTTACTTGTGGAAGCTGCACTTCGGTTCTTCAGGCAACGAGGACGACAGCCTCATTCTGCGCCTCAAGAAAGAGGGCTATCCCATCGCTGGCGTCACCATCAGTGCGGGCATTCCACCGGTCGACGAAGCCACGGCGCTTCTCCGCTCGCTCGCCCGAGGCGGCATTTGGCTCAATGCACTGAAGCCCGGAAACGACAAGCAACTTGACCAAGTGCTTCGCATTGCCGACGCCTGCCAGGAGCTCACACTTGTTGTGCAAATCGAAGGTGGCAAAGCCGGTGGCCACCACAGCTGGGAAGATCTCGATGACCTTCTGACGCGTCACTACGCCGCTATTCGCGCGCGCAAAAACGTTGTCCTCGCTGTAGGCGGAGGCATTCACGATGAAGCGCAAGCGACGGCCTACCTGACAGGCACGTGGAGCGAGTCGCGCGGATTTGCAGCGATGCCCGTCGACGCCATCTTTTTGGGCACAGCCTTCATGGCGGCCAAAGAGGCATGCACTTCGCCTGCCGTAAAAGACGCTCTCGCGCGTGCGAGTGGCACGACCGAATGGGTGCTCGACGGCCAAGTGAAGGGCGAAGTCACGTCGGGACGCAGTCAACTCGACGCCACGATTTACTACCTTGATAACGCTGCTTCCAAGACAGGCAGGTTGCTTGACAGTTTCGCTGGCAATGCCGATGCCATCGCCGCACGCCGCGACGAAATTGTTGAAGCTCTGAGAACGACCGCAAAGCCTTACTTCGGCGACGTCGAGCGCATGACCTATTGCGCGATGCTCGAACGCTTTCGGGACCTCACGGCCATTGGGCGAAGTGGTGAATGCGAAGATGGCGTTTGGCCAGACGTGTCCTACCGGCGTCGCTTTCTCGACATGTTTCGTTGTGCCGAAGCTCGGCTGCAGGGCGGCGAAGCACCCTTTGCATCGATCGTGCAGAGCGAACGTGACCTCGATGACCCGCAACTCGCGCTCGCGCGATTTTTCGCGGCCTACCCTTCTGCGATCGATGTCCTCGTGCACCCCGAAGACGCGCGTTTCTTCGTGCAGCTCTGTCGTGCGCCGGGCAAGCCTGTGTGCTTCGTGCCGGTTATCGATGTCGATGTTCGCAGGTGGTACAAATCGGACAGCCTTTGGCAAGCGCACCACGACGGCTACGCCGCTTCTCAGGTCCTCACGATTCCTGGGCCCGAAGCTGTCGCAGGCATAAGGCGCGCCAACGAGCCTACCGCTGAAATTCTTGCGCGATTCGCATCGCATCTCGTCAAGTCGCTTTCCGATCGTGGCGCGTCCGGCTCCCTCTCCGGCATGCGGGAGAGGGTTGGGGTGAGGGTTCGAGATTCCGACCCTCTCGCCGCGGCACTCCGGTCGCAAACTGCAACGCTTGTCGACGGCGGACGAGCGGTGCCCAATCCGCTTCATGCGTCGCTGCGTGTTCGACCCGGGGCCGCATCAAACGGCGTGACACCACTTGGCGCGCACATCGTCGGACGGTCCCTCGATGGCGAATGTGAAGTCGAGCTCGACTTGGCGCTCAGTTGGAATGAGCACGACGGCTTCGGGCATCTTGCATGGGATCGCGCGCGGCACCTCGAGGCGCAGGTCGCGTTCTATTCCGAAGTGCTCTTCGCAAAATCGATCGAGCCGGTCACGCCCTTCGCAACGGCGTGCACAGAGGTCGAGCTCACAGAAGAAGCGATCGTCGCCTTTCTACGAGCGACCGCGGACGACTCGCGCGGACTGTCCGAGACGAAGCCTCAGATGCCGCTCAACATGGCGTTCACCCTCGCGTGGGAGCCCGTGTTTTGTGCGGTCGCAGGCCTACGCCCCGACATGCTCGCACTTCTTCACGAAGACAACACGATCACGACGGGCGCCGCGTGGCCGCTCGTTGCGGGTGATCGGGTGAGCATCGAAGCGCGCGTGATCGTGGTCGACGAGGGCCCGAGCGAACGACGCATCGTGACGCGTGCCGAACTGCGCAAAGCGGGAGCGATCGCCGTAACGGTCGACAGTCGCTTTTTCATTCGCGTGACGGCGAACCATGCACGTCTCGGTAGCGAGCGACGTGAGCCGTTTTCCGCGCGCATTCGTCTAGGCGGATCTGCCGAACGCGACTTCTTGGCGAAGCAACCGTGGATCACCCTTCACGGCGATCTTCCTCTTCACGAGGAGCTCACGATCGATTGTCCTCACTTTATTGAGAAGCGGGGCAGCGAAACACGCTGGGCGGCTGAAGGCGTCATTCGCAACGACAGCGCAATCGTCGCGACGATCGCACTCGATACGGACGGTGGGCACAAGCACCCCGGTGGGCACAAGCACCCGGTGCGCGAAGCCTGTCGCTTGCTCGAAATTGCCAACGACGAAGTGCCGCTCGACGAAGCGCGAGAGCTCGGTGAAAAACATTTGCAAGCTCCGGCCCGCATGACGACTTATGCCCGCGCCGGCGGCGATCACAACCCGATTCATCTTGACCCAGCGATCGCTGCATACGCTGGGCTCGAACGTCCGATCGTGCACGGTATGTGGACGGCATCTGCAGCTCTGAATCGCGTCATTCGACTTGCGGCCGACGGCGATGCACGTCGCCTTGTTAAGGCACGGACACGCTTTATTGCGCCTCTTTTTCCAGGTGAAACCATCGCTGTAACGGCTCGTCAAGTTTCTTTACGTGACGCGCATGCAGTGGTCGAACTTGAAGCGGCGACGATTCGCGATGGCGGGCGTGTGGTGGTACTGACGGGTCGCGCTGAGATAGCCCCACCCAAGACCGCGTACGCGTTTCCGGGTCAGGGCATTCAAGCGCAAAACATGGGCATGGCAGGTTATGCGCGCTCTCCTGCCGCGCGAGCCGCGTGGGATGAAGCCGAACGCGTCTGTCGTGAACAACTCGGATTTTCTCTGCTCGAAATCGTTCGAACGAATCCACGTGAACTCGCGGTGAACGGCGAGCGCCTGTCGCACCCCAAGGGCGTCTTGTTCCTCACGCAGTTCACGCAAGTCGCCATGGCGGTCATGGCCGTCGCGCAAGTGCGCGAGCTCGAAGAGAAGGGAGCGCTCGTTTCAGACGCGTATTTCTGCGGACACAGCGTCGGTGAATACTCGGCCCTCGCGGCCATCGCGCGCGCGCTTCCACTCGCGGCTGTTGTTGAGCTCGTCTACCACCGTGGTCTCACGATGCATCGCCTGGTTGAGCGCGATGCAGAGGGCCGTTCCATTTACGCGATGGGGGTTGTGCGCCCGCATCACGCAGGCCTCGACGAAGCGGGTGCCCTTGGGCTCGTTGAAAAAGTTGCAACCTCGACCGGACTGCCACTCGAGATCGTCAACTACAACATTCGCGGTCGTCAGTATGCGGTCACTGGGCACGTCGACGCGCTCGCGGAGCTTCGCGAAGAACTCGAAAAAACAGGAGGCAAGCGCCACGCGAGAGCGAAGCAAGGCGCGCCCTACATTGAAGTGCCTGGAATCGACGTGCCCTTTCACTCGCGCCTTCTCCGGGGTGGCGTAGCAGAGTTTCGCAACACGCTTTCGCGCGTCCTGCCCAAACGCGTGCCATACGACAAGTTAGTTGACCGTTACATTCCAAACCTGGTCGCCAGGCCGTTTCGCCTCGACCGCACATTTGTCGAGTGCGTACACCAAGAGAGCGCCTCGCCTTTGCTGGCAGAAATGCTCGCGTCGTGGGACGAGCAACAGAAGCGCCCCGATGCGCTCGCACGCACGCTCCTCATCGAGTTGCTTGCGTATCAGTTTGCCTCGCCCGTGCGTTGGATCGAGACGCAAGACCTTCTCTTCGCTCCGGCTCTTGGCCTCGAACGTTTCATCGAGGTAGGCGCCGGCGAGCAGCCAACGGTCGCGAACATGGCGGGTGCAACACTTGCGCGAACGCTCGGTTCGTCTGTGCGTATCCTCAATAGTGAAGCCAACTTCGCAGAGCTTTTGGGTCCGGTAGCGCCAGTGGAAGTCGACGGCGACGAGCCGTCTTCACAAAACGAGTCCACCGTCGCAGTGTCGCAAGTGGCGATCCCGCAAGTGGTGAGCCTCGCGCAACGCCAACCCATCTTTGCGGTAGTCGACGAAGCCTACTCGGTGCACCACGGCTTGATTGCCCTTCTCGCGCTGCAGGCCAAGCTAACGCGGTCGCAAATTGATCAAGGTGAAACCCTCGACGAACTTCTTGGTGGCAACTCGGCGCGTCGCAACCAAATGCTCGCCGACGTGGGTGCTGAGTTCGCGGTAGGTGCCGTCGACGGCGCCCACGAAATGCCTATTCGCGATCTAGTCAAGGCGCTTACCCAACGTGCTTTGCGGTACGAACAACCCGGAAAGTACCTGGGCGGAACCGTCGACGCGGCGATCGCACGAGCTCTCGGCGCCGCGCGATTCTCGCGCCAAGACGTTCTCGACTACCTGTCGTCGACCTGGCAACTCGGCAAGGGACGCTCACTTGGCGTTCTGGTGTACGTGGCACTCGACGCGCGAGAGGGGCTCTCTCTCCGCGGCGGCGCACTGTCCCCAACGTTGCCGACCAATGTTCGCGATCGCGCTTCTGCGTTTCTGTGGCTCGACCAAGTGGTGTTGCACTATGCGCGCGAAGCCGGCATTTCACTATCGAAGCCCGACACCACCGGAGCAGCCTCGACTGCCGTTGATTCCGCGGCACTCACTGATCTTGAGTCACGAGTGCTCGGTCCTGATGGTGTTCTCGCCCAGACCAGTCGCTTTATCGCGGAACACATTGGCCTCAATGTCACGCCTGGCCATCCTGTCTCGCAAACCGACAATGACACCGTCGCTTCGCGGCTCGCCCTCTACGAACGCGAACATGGTCAAGCGTATGAACGACTGATCGCACCTTGCTTCGAGCCGCGCAAACACGTTGCGTTTACGTCGGGATGGGCTTGGGCCAAGCGCGACGTGCTGCAGTTGTCCTATCGCCTTGCGCAAGGTGCGGCCGTCAACAGAAACGAGCTCACGCTCCTGGCACAGCGACTTGACAGCGATGCGCTCGAGGCGGCGCGTGGGCTCGCGAATTGGCACGAGCAACATGGACGAGCAGAAGCATCGAAAATGCTGCGCGAACTGGTCGTCAATGTTCGTGACCAACCACGATACCAAGCGAGCTTCACCCCGCTCGCGCCGTCACTCGAGCCCGACACCAACGGCTCACTTCACTATGTGCAGAACCCGCGGCCGGACGAGCCAGATGCTGCAGCTTTCGCGAGTGCGATGCGAATGCTGACGCAACTCAACGGCCACGACAGCCAAGCCTCGCACGGTGTCTACGCGCACGTGTTAGCCGAGCTCACCTCGAAAGGCCGGAGCTTCGCGGGCAAGACGGCGCTCGTTACGGGCGCTGGTCCGGGATCGATCGGCCTTGCCGTAACCGAAGCGCTACTGCGAGGCGGTGCGCGGGTCATCGTCACGACCTCAAGCTACAGCCCGGAACGGGTTGCATTATTCAAGAAACTTTACCAAAGCGTCGCGGGCAAGGGCGCAGAGCTTCACATCGTCCCCATGAATCAAGCCTCGACCCAAGACGTCGACGCGCTCATTGACTGGATTTTTTCGGTGTGGACCCTCGACTTCTTGGTCCCGTTTGCGGCAACTGGCGAAATTGGCGATCTCGGCGCAATGGGTGACCGATCGCTCGGTGTACTTCGGGTGCTCCTACTCGGTGTCGAGCGACTCATCGCCCGCACCGCCGAGGCGTATGAAAGGCACAACATCAACGACCGACGCTGTCACGTGTTGCTACCGCTATCGCCCAATCACGGCCTCTTCGGAGGCGACGGCGCCTACGCAGAGAGCAAGGCCGCACTCGAAACATTGCTAAACAAGTGGCGCTCTGAGCAACGCAGCTGGGGTCGCTTCGTGACTTTGTGCGGGGCGCGTATCGGTTGGGTGCGCGGCACAGGGCTCATGGAGGACAACAACGTCGTCGCTGCGGGACTCGAGCGCGAGACTGCGGTGCGCACCTTCGGTACCGAGGAGATGGCATTGCTCCTGATGGGCCTGCTCACCGATGAAGTGAAGACCCTCGCTTTGAATGAGCCACTCGTGGCCGAGCTCACCGGTGGCTTTGAGACGGTGCGTGATTTGCCGGAAAAGGCCGCGCGCATTCGCCGCAATGTAGAGGCGCACAACACTGAACTACGTCGCCTTCGCGAGCTCGACAAGATTCTTGACGAAGCTGTGCATGGGAAAGAACAGGCCGTGGTGACGTTGTCGCCTACGGCACGACCCTCGATGACGCCGCCAATTCCAAAGGACGAGGCACTCACAACGCTACCCGCGCTTGATCACCTCGACCTCGATCGTGTGGTCGTCGTCGTTGGCTACGGCGAGGTGGGCCCATGGGGCTCGAGCCGCAGCCGGTGGGCAATCGAACGCGAGGGTAAACTCTCGCTCGAGGCGGCCGTCGAGCTCGCTTGGATGATGGGATTCGTGACACCAAGCCTTGATGGGTCGGGCTTCGCCGACGCCGGGACAGGCGAGTCCATTGACGACATTGCGATCAAGGCCAAGTACGAATCGAGAGTCCTCGCCAACAGTGGCATTCGGCTCCTTGATCCTGGGGTGGTCGGCTTTCAACCCGATGCGATGCCGAGCCTCTATGACGTACACCTCGACCAGGACTTTTGCTTTCCTGTTCCGAGTCGTGAGGTTGGCGCGGAGTTCGTCGCGCATGACCCAGAGCACAACGAGGTCTTCTTTGAGCCTCCTGCCACGTTCATGGTGCGCCGAAGGAAGGGTGCCGTCGTACGAGTCGCAAGAGCACTGCGGCTCGAGCGTCAAGTTGCGGGACAACTTCCCACGGGCTGGGACGCGACGCGGTATGGGCTTCCCCAATCGCTTGTCGATCAAGTCGACCGCGTAACTTTGTTCAACCTGGTGTCCACCGTTGAAGCGTTCATGGCCGCAGGGCTCGAACCCGAAGAACTCTATCAACACC
>CAMBEV010000112.1 GCA_945865595.1 Nannocystis exedens
CGACACACGAGTTTTCGCTGTGGCAGCTTGTGCACAGGCCAGGCTGTGCGCGCGCTTCTTCCGCGTGACGCGATCGGAACCCGCCGCGATGCAGGCCCGATAGCCGCACCTCGTCGAACCGCAGACGCGCCGGAAGCGCGGGCACGGTGCCCACGCCGTGGCAACTTGAACACGAACGCTCGGAGTGGCACGTCGCGCACAGATCGCGCGCACTGGCCGCACGCACGCCGTGCTCGCGCATGAAGTCGCCGTCGTGAATGAGATGCGTCGAGGGAAGCGTGCCCTCGGACGCGAGATCCACGTGGCACTTGTTGCAGTCGCGCGTGCGCCACTGGTCTTGGTGTTCGTGGCACGTGAAGCACGTGGCCATCGTCGGCCTGAGCGCGACCGGCTGCGATTCGCCGACCCCCACGTGGCAACGCACGCAGTCGCCCTTGGCGGCGCGCATGTGGGGCCCGTGCTCGAAGCGCAAGTGCTTGCGTGCGAGCTCCGCGCCACCGCGAACATGGGTCTCGCCATGACAGTTGGTGCATGTCCGCTCGTCGTGCGGTTTGTCGTGACAACGCCGGCAATCGGCGGTGGAGGGCAAGTGCAGCGGCCCGGTCTCGTCCGCGGACGACACGCCTGCGTGGCACTGGACGCAGTTGACGCCCTTGCTGACGTGGGCGCGATGCTCGAACGGATGCGACGGCGACGAGCGCTGTAGTCCAAGTACACCGGCGCACGCCGCGAGCGTGAGCGCTAGGATCATGACGAGCGTGAGGCGCGCCCTCATCGGATCTCCATCGAGCGCGACAGACGCATGAGCGCGTTCATCTCGTAGCGATGCTGCGGCGTCGAGGACGCTTCGAGCGCCCCTGCGGCGTCCCAGCCCGTTTTCGATCGCCATGAAAGTGCGACGAGCCCCCAAGGCCAAGCGATGCCGCGTCCACTCGGTTCGTCGGGTACGACCACCTCGAGCTCGGAGGTGAAACGGAAGCCACGTCCGAGTGGATGGGCGCCGATCACCCGAAGCCCCGTCCAGCGCGCCGTCGACACGTCTTGCCGCCGCACCTCGACGCCGAGCGCTCCGTCTCCGCGGTCATCGAGACGAAGCGTCGCGCGCAGCCACCCATTTCCGCCGACCTTGCCGCCCACCATCTGGCCAGCGCCCGAAGCGAGGACATCGAGTCGCGGTGCGGCCTCCCATCGCACGGTGCTCCCCACGGTTTGCGACGGAAAGTCACCAAGCACGGAGAAAAGCGATGTCGCGGGAAGCAAGCGTCCAGGTGATCGATGCGAGGCGAAGCCTTCGACACGAAACGCGCCTCTGCGTGCGGCGACCGAGAGCAGTGCGTCCGCGATGCCCGGCGATGTAAGATCAACCGCACTGCGCGCCGCCACATCAAGCCATCGGACAGGGACCGCCGAAAGGTCGAGGCCGAATTCTTCATTTGCGATCTCCCCGCGCGAACGACGCCCAACGTACGACATCCCGAGGGTTGCACGCGACGCGATCGATTGGGCGATGCGACCGCCAGCGAGCCAATCGTATAAGGCACCGCCCATGCGAGGAACAACCGGACTGCCGACGAACGCTTCGACCGTCGTGCCTGAGAGAGCGCGCGCGCGGGCCGCCACCCCGTCGAGGTGCACCGGTCGAATCGCTCCCGTCGCGAGCACGAAGCGCCCGGCGCGGAGCTCACCGAAGCCGCGTGGTTCGCGGAGCCTCACGCTGAGCGAGAGCACGTCGGCTTCGGCGGTCGTTCGCGCTCCCGCCCATACGAGGCCTTCGATTGCGAGCCAACGCTTCACCTTGTCTTCGCCCTGCAGGACGATCAGCCCCGCCGGCGACTGCGTTTCGGCGATCGCATCGGCACGCAGGCGCAAGGGTTGCGCGTCGGCGCAAAGCGCGCGCGCGAACATGGCGACCCCAGCAAGCAAGCGCAGGGGCAGAGGGCTACGACAGGTGGCGATGGTCTTGCACAGAATCGTCGTCAGCGCCTCGATGCAAGTCTCGGGCGCGTTGAGGATGACGCCGAGTGCAACTGCCACAATCGCCTCTCGCATGGTTCGCGTTGGTCTGCGCTGCGTTAGCGGCGGTCATTCTCATCGCCTATCTTATATGGCGGCCGGCCCTTCACGGGGTCGCGAAAGTCTGGCTCCTCCTCGGCCTCGGCGTCTTCCCTCTGGCGACCGCGTTCTCTGGAAACGTCGTGGGTTACGAGGCGACGAAGACCCGCGATTTCTGCGGCTCGTGCCATGTCATGACCCCCCACGCCGCCGATGCCGACAACCCGGACAGTCGCTCGCTTGCCTCACGCCACGCGCGGAATCGCCTCTTCGGTAAGGCGAATTGCTACGCGTGCCATGCGGACTACGGCATGTACGGCACGATCACGACGAAGCTCGGCGGCCTTCGTCACGTGTGGAAATACTACACAGAGTACAAAGACGTCCCGCTCGACGAAGCCAAGAAGTCCATTCATCTCTACAAGCCCTACCCGAATGCAAACTGCATGCAATGCCACTCGACGCAACTCGAAGGGTGGCGCAAAGTCCCGGACCACACTGCGTCGCTCGAGGACGTTCGCTCCGGGCGAGTGAGCTGCGCGAGCGGTGGGTGCCATGGCTTCGCACACCCGTTCACCAAGCCGCCAGGCGCGGACGCAAAGGGGGAGAAGTGATGCAGGTTCAGTCGTTCTCGCGCACCCTCGGGGTGGCATGCGTACTCGCCCTCGGCTCCCTAGGGCTGATGAGTTGGTCGCTCCTCGACCCGCGCCCGATGACCATCGTGGTTGCGATGTCGGCGGGGCAAATTCTGGGCACGATCTCGCTGCTCACGTTCGTCGCCGTCGTCATCGCCGACCTCCGCCGCGCGCGGTTCCCCAGCGATCAACTCGGCGTGACGCTTGCCAGCAGCGCGTCGAATCCAGCGCGTGCGGAGAGCACCGTCGCAGCCGGCCCGACGAGCTTGAAGAAATAGGGCGAGCCGGACGTCTCAACGATCGCGCCGAGCAGCGTCCATCCCGCGCGGGTGCGCGGGGCCGTGGCGGACATCGATCCTTCGAGGTATGTCCCGCTCACCTCGACGATCGTGATCGTCAATCCCCTTACCTTCTTCGTCGTGCGTCGCTCCTGCCCCGCGTTGTCAAACTGCCCGAGCCAACGTTGGATGTTCGCCTCCGTCGTGCCACCGGCGCGCGAGACGCTCACGGTCACCTCCTCGGTGGCGCCCTTGGCGCGTGGGAGACCGTAGGTCGCGATCCGCATCGCGTTGGGGTTCGGCAGGGTCTGCCACGCCGCAGGCGCTTTCCACGTGATCGCTGGCTTCTCGTCGGCCGACGGGACGCCGCCGCCGTGGGGCGATCCACCGATGGGCGGATGGTTCGGCGGGAGTGCAGGTCGCGTTGTCTCGCCAGATCCCGGGGCGTTGAACGCTGGCGGGGTGGCGGCCGCCGGTGGCGGCGATGCGGTGGGAGCCGGTTCATTAGAGAACAGCGCGAAACCCACTGCAGCAAGGACGGCGGCGCCAAGCGCCAGCGACGTAAGTCGAGTCGACATGTGGAAGGAGTCTATGCAACCCTCTGGCCAAGTCCAGTCGAGGTGTCGTCGCCATCGGGCTCATCGCATGCGCTGTCGGGCGCGAATTTCTGGCGTCCGGGCGAAATCTCTAAAGTTGAGACCGCCGCTGGCCGTATTTGTCAATGGACCTGTTGCGATCGTCCGATGAGGCGATCGGAAGAGTCCTGGCGGGAGGAGACCCTGTGAAGAATACATGGCTGAGAAGAGTGCTGCTGCTTGCGGCGGGTGTTGGCGCAATGGCGGGCAGCGCAGAGGCCGCTGCTGCCGACGGCGGCTTCTTGGTGGTGTGTCGTGGCGGCCCTGTCGGCCTTGGGTACCTGTCGGGTCACGATAAGAAATTTGAATTCAGGTTCACGAGGTCCGCGTTCAGCGGAGTCTCCGGAAAGCTCAAACCTGGCGAATGCGCCTTTTTGGACCGACCCCTGAAACAAGACGAGCCCGCCACCTTCGTTGTGACGAACAATCTCATGGTTTCGATTCGATGGGATGCGAGCACCAAGAGCGTGTCGGCAGCGTCGGTTAACTTTTGGGGCGATTTCGGCAATCCAACCCCCCAAGAGAAGATGCTCGCCGAGTACGTCGCGACCATCGCAGATTCGACAAAGACGTTCTACTTCAGGATCGGCACTAAAATACCGTACAACTGGTGGATGGTAAACAAGGTTGGGCCATAGTGCGGGAACCGTCCGACCCCCCATTTCACGGGGAATCACAGCGCGCTCGGTAGGATTCGAAACAAGCGGTGATCAATTTGGATCGCGGCTTCTCGAGGTGTCTGAAGGTGAGGCAATTTCGACGCGGCGCTGACCTTTGATTGGCGGTTGTTGATGGTGGCGACGGGGGCGCTCAGCGCGTTGGTGGGCGCTGATGTGGATGCTGCAGGCGAGTTGCTGCGGCTTGGTCGGCGGTAGAGGGTCGACGCAGTCGGACCATACTTCGGCAAATCGTATTGCTTGAATGTCCCAGATATGGGGCACGCGGGTTGTGAGGCGCGCGTTTGGCGCATGGTGTTCTCGTCTTCCACGCCTTCGCGAAGAAGACTCAGAAGACGCCCACCCAAGAGATTGAGCTGGGACAGAAGCGGTTGAAGGAGATGTTGCGATGAAAAAGATCAAACCAGTGGTGGCCAGGAATGCTGCCGAGCTCGCGGAACTGCTTGGGCTCACAAGGGCTGACGGAATTGAATTGGCCGTTCGCAGTGCGCTGAATACGAAGATCATCGAAGTGGTCGCGCGCAAGAGGCTCACTCACGCGCAGGTTGCCGTTGCCGCAGGTACTTCGCGCTCGCGCGTCACTGCGATCATGAATCGCAATACGAAGGACATTTCGACCGATCTGATGCTGCGCGTACTCGGTGCGCTCGGCGTTGCGGCCAAGGTGACGTTTGGCCGCGCGGCGTAGAGCGCCCAGCGCACCTCCGTCGTCGGTCCTCGCCGCTCAGAACCGATGGTGTCCGCGGTTGCTCATGGTGGTGCACGGGGAGGGGCATTGTGAAACAATCCCCGAACAGGGTGGAGGCGCCGGGAATCGAAGGGTGACGGTTACATTTGCGAAGTGCCTCAATTTGCTCTGTTTGGTGCGTTTTGCGAACCGTGGAGCGCGAAGAATCTGCTCAGATGCGATCAGATGCGATCAGATGCGATCAGATGCGAATGCCGAAACCGAAACTGTCTGCGCGGACGTTCGATGCGGTTCGGCACGCGCTGCTTGCGGCGGTCGATGAGGGTGAGTGGGATGCGGTCAAAGGGCTAGCCGATGTGCTCGCGGCGCTGACGATAACAGACGCCTTGGTTCGCGACTCCGACCCGATGCACTGGAGCGGCGGCTTCGCGATGGGCTCACCGGCTCATACCTACCTACCCGCCCACTGGGGGTGCTGGGTAGGTACGCCTCAAGAGTCGGACGAAGTCCGATAGACATCGGGCAAGCCTGGGCTAAACGCACCTTGATATGTACTGCTTCAAGCAGTATACTCACGCAGGTGACCAAGGCCTTCTGGGGCAAGTCGGTCGACAAGCAGTTAGTGCGCGTCGACGACGTAATCGCTCGCAAGTTCAGATTCTGGGCAGCATTGGTTGAGGAAAGCGGCATCCGAGAGGTTCGAACGCACAAAGGGTTTCACGACGAACCTTTGAAGGGCAACCGCCAAGGCCAACGCTCCGTACGGTTGAACAAGGCGTCCCGACCGATCTGCGTGGAGCATGCCACCGGAGACGTTGAGTTGGTTGAGGTCATCGAGGTGAACAAGCATGAGTACTAGCAAGGGCAAGACGTTTGGCTTGAAGAGCCTAGAAAAGCGGCTGGGCAAGGTCACTGTTGGAGAGCTGCTCCATACGTGGCGCGTCTCGGAAGAGATGAGCCTCAAGGACTTCGGGAAGCTCATCGGCATGTCCGTGGCAAACCTCTGCGATATCGAGAAGGGCCGCAAAGGTGTCAGTCCCGAGAAGGCACAGCACATCGCGAAGACCATGGGCGTGCCACCTGCGTTGCTAATCCGATTGTCGATCCAAGAGAGCCTGCAAGCAGCGGGGCTCAAGTACACGATCGAAGTGAAGCCCGCGGCGTGAGAGCAAGAAAAACGTCGTCACAGCCGTCATCGTCGTCATCGACCTACAGCGGCGGCGCTTCTCCACTCTGCGAACGACCTTCGATTCGATCTCAGCGAAGACTTGCGCACGCGGAGGGTCGAGCGTCAGCAACTCGAGCGCGTGCTCCAACTCGTCAACGAACAGGCCCGGTGCTTTCGACCGATTCGCCCGCCACCATTCGGTAGCGGCTCGAACCTGGTCCGCAGTGCGTCGCGTGAATTCGATGCGCACTGTCAGCGCGTGACGCCAAGCTCCGCAAGAAGCTCGTCAGCCGAGATGCCCGTTCCGGAACGGTGTCCTCGAATCGACTCGGCTAGAAGCACATCGAGCCGAGCGCGATCGGCCGGCTCGAGATCGTCAATGTCATTGACCGCAACCAGTTCAACTTCTGTCCCGTCGGGCAGACTGGTCGGCTCGTCAAGAACCAGACGACCGGCCTTTACACGTGCTCGAAGGGACGTTGCGGACATGATGCGAAATGTAGCATGCGCTCTAGTGTAGAGCACTCACCGGTCGTGGCCCCGGTCCCGGTGGAGGCGCCGGGAATCGCTTCGAGGTGTACGAAGTCCAGCAAGCTGGACGGAGTACACCGAGAACAGATGAGCGGCGCACTGGGAGGAATTTGCGAAGCAAATTCCGAACATGGTGGAGGCGCCGGGAATCGAACCCGGGTCCGAAAACCCCGCCAAGACGCCTCTACGTACGTAGTTGGCTCTTTATTTCACCCCGCATTGCGCCAGCCAACAGGCTCGCAGCAGGGTTATCCACCTGTTTGATCTCGCCTCACACCCGGTAGTCCGGTGATCAGCTAGCCAGCTCGGTTACGCCCGCCGGGGAGCGCTGGCGGGCTCCTCCTTTGGACGGCTTTCAGACCTGCTTATTAGGCAGCGAGAGCAATTGCGTTATCGTTTGCAATTATGGGTTCCGCGGATTTTTACGTGGGTCAGCGGGCCACGGTACGCAGCAATCAAGTCGAAGGTCTCCGTCGAAACCAGTCGCCCCCTTGTCAAAGACCTACCCCTTAAAGGTGCGCGCGATTGCCGGCCCGGTCAAGGCTGGAAGCGGCGCCCGACCGCCCCAAGCACCTTCCCGAGTGCGCCCGGCATCACTCGCTTCACGCGCCACATCCACCGCCCATCCGCCATTGGCAAGACATACAAGGCGTCATCCTCGACGCCCTTCAGCGCCGCGCGCGCGACACCCCGCGCATCGATCTTCGCCCGGTCCATCAGCTTCTCTGCAAACGCGGCGGCCTTCGCCATCCCCGACGTGCGGCCCGCCTTTGCGATGTTCGTCTTGAAGAACGTCGGGCAGAGCACCGTAACCCCGACGCCCGTAGCGGAGAGTTCTGCCCAAAGCGATTCGCTCAGCGCGACGACGCCCGCTTTCGTCACGTTGTACGGCGCAAGGTTGGGCGTTGAGATTAAGCCCGCCGCCGACGCCACATTGAGTACATGACCGGAGCGCTGCTTGCGAAACCGAGGCACGAACGCGTGGCAACCATAGATGACGCCCCAAAGGTTGATGTCCATGACCCATCGCCAATCCTCGAGGGGCACCTCGCCGACAGGCCCGCCCACCGCCACACCGGCATTGTTGATCACGAGGTCGCTGCCTCCCCACCGATCGTCGGCAAGCGCAGCGAGCCGTTCGACCTCATCGGCTTTTCGCACGTCGGTCGTTTGTGTGAGCACGTCGCCTGCGCCGAGCGCGCGCGCACGACTCGCCGTCTCTTCTAGGCCGGTCGCATTGATGTCCGAGAGCAAGAGTTTCGCGCCCCGCGAAGCCAGCTCTTCTGCGAACGCGCGCCCGAGTCCGCTGCCCGCGCCCGTGATAACGGCTCGTGTCTTGTTGCCCAACTTCATGGCTGCCAAGATGGCCGAGCTCCCTTCGGGCTGCAACGACCGCGGGACATACTTCCTGAATCCGCGCTACAATGAACGCCATGTCCGCGGTTTTGGTCATCGACGACAATCGAGATATCCGCGAAGCGATCCAGAGCGCGCTCGAGGACGAGGGTTACGCGACCGAGGGCGCGGCGAACGGCCGGGAGGGATTGGACCGGCTGCAGGCAATGGCGCGGCCATGTCTGATTCTGCTCGATCTGATGATGCCCGTGATGACCGGAATCGAGTTTCTCGAAGCGCTCAACGCGGAGCCTGCGTTCGCTGAAATTCCGGTGGTCATTGTCTCCGCGTACGATCGCCTGGCCCAGACGGCGGGAGCGACGGGCTTCTTGCCCAAGCCGATTGATCTCCACGACTTGACGCACACCGTGTCGCGCTATTGTACCGCGCGCACCGCGCCTTCCCCTGACGCTTCTGCCGGCTGACCCAAGCGGACCCGCTTGCTGACTCGCTTGCTCAGGCCTGGACGGGAAAGACGGGAAGCTCGACGACGAACTCAGCACCCTTGCCGAATTCGCTCTGGATCGTCATCTCGCCGTGATGGGCCTCGACGATCTCCTTTGCGATGTACAGGCCGAGGCCGAGGCCGCCGTAGTGCATGTCGGATACTGCTCGCTCGAAGCGACCGAAGATCCGCGCTTGATCGTCTTGCGCGATACCGATGCCTTGATCGCGAACGCTCAGCCGAACTTTTGCGCCCTCGCCGGCTACACCGACCGAGACGTCGATCGGCTTTTGTGCGCCGAACTTGATCGCATTTGCAACCAGATTGCTGAGCACTTGTTCGATGCGAATGGGGTCGACCTTCGCCACGACTTCGGTGTCCGCGTGCGCGCTCAAGGCGCAGCCGGCCGCGGCTGCCTCGGGAACGAGGCGGTCGACCACGTCACGCACCATCTGCGCGAGATCAACGGCTTCGCAAGCAAGCACCAAGTGGCCGGCGCGGAGACGCGAGATGTCGAGCAACGTCTCCACGAGTGTCGCAAGACGCGCGGTCTGCCGCATCGCCCTCGCGAGTTCGGCTGGCATCGGCTCGTTCGCCTTCTCATGCTTTCGCTGAAAGAGCTGCAAGTCGAGTTGCAACGGTGTGAGCGGGGTTTTGAGCTCGTGGGCCGCGACCGAGAGGAAGACTTCGCGAAGTCTCACTGCTTCTTCAAGTTGCTTAATCAAACGGTCGCGCTCGTCTTCCGCCTGCTTGCGAGCCGTAATGTCGTTGGCTGACGAGATGATGAGTGTCGGCTCACCGCTCGCCTTGCGTGCGATAGAGATCGACAAGTGTCCCCACACGATCACGCCGTCTTTTCGCACGAAACGCTTGACGATTTCGTAACCATCGATCTCACCTTTCATCATGCGCCCAAAGCGCTCGAGATCCGCGGCAAAATCGTCGGGATGTGTGATGCCCTGAACGCCGACCTTTGAGAACTCTTCCTCCGTGTACCCGACCATCGAAAGAAACGCAGGGTTCATGCGAAAGGCTTGCCCGCGCCACTCGAGAACCATCATCGGAGTCGGCGTGCGCTCGAAGATCTCACGGAAGAGTTCGTCGCGCTCCTGACTCGCAGCGTGGACTTCCGATGGCAGCGGGAGATCAAGGATGGTGAGGCCCAGACACGGCTCGGTGCCTGTTTCAAGGCGCGCGGTGCTGACAATCCAACGCCGTGCCTGACCACCCGGCTCGCTTGGGTCGCTCACAAGATCAATGTTCGAAAACGCGGAGCCACTATCGCTCGTCATGCGAA
>CAMBEV010000113.1 GCA_945865595.1 Nannocystis exedens
TTGTTACAGAGGGCACTTGTCGCGAGCAAATCGTGAAGCGCCGGCGACAGATCGTCAATATTGGTGCCAGTGTCGTCAACAATATTGCCTAATGGCGCATATCCGATGCCGGTGACTCGGTAGTGGCCCCCCGAGTAAACTTCGCGAACCGTCATTTCGTTCTGGGTAAGCGTGCCCGTCTTGTCGCTGCAGATGACCGTGGCGGAGCCAAGCGTTTCGACCGCGGCAAGCTTGCGAACGATGGCGCCGCGCTTGGCCATGCGTTGCATACCGAGCGCCAGCGTGATCGTGGTGATGGCAGGCAGGCCTTCAGGAATCGCTGCGACGGCGAGGCTTACCGCCTCAAGGAGCAGCACTGACCACGTGCGATCACCGCGAAGCATCCCGCGCGCAAATAGAAGGCCTGACAGAATCAGGCAGCCCCAGAGGAGCTTGTTGCTGAAGGCCGCGAGTTTTTCTTCGAGGGGCGTCTTCCGGTCGCCTCCGGCTTGACGGATGAGGACCGAGAGTCGCCCGAGTTCGGTGCTGACACCGACTGAAACGACGATCGCCCGGGCCTTGCCGCGAACGACGCTCGTGCCCACGAACAGCATGTTCGATCGGTCGCCTATCGTCGCGTCTTCGGCGATACGAGCGAGTGCGTCTTTGCTGACAGGGGTCGATTCACCCGTCAACGCGGATTCCTCGGCCGCAAGGTTCAGGGCTTGAAGCAATCGAGCGTCCGCTGCGATCGCGTCTCCGGCCTCGAGCTCGAGCACGTCCCCGACGGTGATTTGACGCGCATCGAGCACTACGACTTGGTTGTCGCGACGCACGCGCGCCTTGGGGGTCTGCATCTTTTGAAGCGCGTTAAGCGCAGCTTCAGCGCGAACCTCTTGATAGAAACCGAGGCCGGCGTTCAAGAGAACGATGAGCGCGATCGCCGTCGTGTCGCCGAAGCGGGTGAGCGCAGACTCTCCGTGGCGGCTGAGGCCGTCGATGAGCGCGATGACCGCCGCACCCAAGAGAGTGAGCACGATGGGATTGGCAAATTGCTTGACGAATTGAAGAAGCCGCGATGGCGGAGGCGGCGTAGGCAGCGCATTCTCGCCATACTTCGCGAGGCGTGCGGTGGCTTCGTCAGACGTGAGGCCGTGCGCGGCATCCCCGCCAATCGAGCGCAACACGGCGTCGGCCGTTTGCGTATGCCAAGCCGTTCGTTCAGGAACTTGACCGTTGTCGGTCACCGACCTTGTTTCCGCACTGCTTGCTGCTGCTCATCTTCGATCTCTTCGAGCGCTGCGGCCAGTTCGTCTTCTTCGCTCCGCACGCGCGCCTCGGCCTGCGGTGCGGTCGGCGCCTGCACGCGCGCCTTGACGGCTTCGGCCTGAGCAGGGGGCGGCTCTGGCGCAGCGATGCCCATCTTGCGTTTGAGGGCTGAGAGATCGTCTTCGGCGCCCGCTGTGCGTTCAAGCTTAGAGAACTGCGAAGCGAGGGCGTCGCCTGTGTACTCCTCGCCGAGCTCGGACTGCGCCTCGGCCTCAGCCTCGATTTGGTCAATCTTCTGTTCCATACGATTGAACGTCTCGAAGGCGCTCTGATCGCGAAGGCCGTGCATGGTTTCGTGGATGGCCTTTTGAGCCTCTGCGCGCTTCTTTCGAGCGACGAGCACGTTTTTCTTGCGCTTGGCTTCTTCGATTTTGTCGTTGAGAAGGCGCAGCGCCTGCTTCAATTGCTCGACGCTCTTGCGCTGTTTTTCCCACTGGTCTTTGAGCGTGTTTTGCAGCTCATCGTGCTCGCGTTTGCGAGCCAGCGCTTCTTTGGCGAGCTCTTCGTTGCCCGCGCGCACGGCGATCATCGCACGACGCTCCCACTCGGTCGCCGTGGCGGCTTCGGCCTCGTACTGTTTGTAGAGGCGCTTCTCATCAGCGATTGACGCCGCGACGTGCTTCTTGGCCTCGACGAGCTGCGTGTTCATGTCGAGGACGATCTGGTTCAGCATCTTCTCGGGGTCCTCCGAGCGGCTGATCAGATCGTTGAGGTTCGACTTGAGGAGTTGAGCCAAGCGACTAAAAATTCCCATTATGGTCTGCCCAATGCGTCTCGTTGGAGGTTACTAGCGGGGTTGCCCGTCGGACATTAGTGGCCGTTCAAACTGTGGAGTTCGCGCGCTTCGCGAGCGAGTGCGACTTCGATCTCGTCAAGTACCGCGACCAATTCGTTGTAGTCGAGGTTCTCGAGTTCAAGTGCCGCCGCAAGAACAATGCGCTGCCCTTCGAGGCCATAAGCAGAGTGCATGAGTGCCTGCGCGTTGAGCTCAAGGAGACGGGTAAGAAGCTTGACGTTGTCAGGTCTCTCGAGTTCGCCAATCTCAGCACGCACGATCACGATGGGCGCATCGACGCGCACCGCCACGTTGGGCAGTCCTTCACCGGGACTCAGCCAATAGGTCGGAGGCGCACCATCGAGAGTGGTGAACGTCTTCTTGTAACGAAGGAGAAACGCTTCGACGTCCTGTTCTGTTCGCATCGGGGCCTGAGGGTAATGTACCCACGCAAAGAGTGGTAGACTCTGTGCACGGTGGCGCTCGGTTCTCTGCTCAAGGGCACGCTAATTGGTGGCCGCTACAACATTCGCCGGTTGATCGGTTCCGGATCGATGGCGGAGGTCTATTCCGCAACGACACCGACAGGCGAGCGTATCGCGCTGAAAATTCTGCACGAGGCGGTTGCCGGGGACGCCGAGCTATCCGCTCGTTTTGCGCGAGAGGCCATCATTCTCGCCGAGCTGAAGTCGCCCTTCGTGCCGCAGTTTTTCGGTTCGGGGGTGGGGACTGACGGCAGGGTATGGATCGCGTTCGAACGTTTGAGGGGCGAAACTCTTGAGGCACAGCTTCGTTCGCGCGCAGCGCTGCCCTTCGACGAGGTCGTTCCGCTCGTTGACGGTGTGCTTTCGGCGCTCATCGATGCGCACGCGGCCAATGTGGTGCACCGAGACATCAAGCCATCGAACTTGTTCATGACGCGTGCGCCCAATTCGGCTGGTTCACGGGTTCGTGTGCTCGACTTTGGCGTTTCAAAGTTCCGCCCTCCCGAGGGCATGCGCGAGGCCACGCTGACCGCTGCCGGCGACACCCTTGGAAGCTACGCGTACATGGCGCCTGAGCAGGTCGCGGCGTCGCGCGTGGTCGATGCACGCGCCGACCTCTATGCGCTGGGCGTGGTGCTTTGCCGGTGCCTCGCCGGGAGGTTTCCTTTTTTTGCGCCGACGCCGCTCGCACTCATTTCGCTCAAACTCACTTGCTTAGCACCGAGGCTCAGTGAGCTGACAGGTCAAGAATGGCCAGAACCGTTGGAGCACTTTCTTGCCGGACTGCTTGCGCGCGATGTCGTTTCACGCTGGCAAACTGCGCGCGAAGCCCGTGAGACGTGGCGCTCGCTTCGTCTGTCCGTCGCTCCGCAACAAGAGGCCGATCGCGATCACGTCAGCGAAGTTGACGACGACATTACGCTCGTTGATCGCTTGAAGTTGTAATCGAGATCGGGCGAGTGACCGAATTTGTACGGTTTCGCTGCCCTCGTTGATAGAATGCAACGCATCGTGGATTCGACGGTTGTGGCGAAGGGGCGCGTGGAAATTCGTGGAGGCACGCTTTCTGTTGTGAAGGCCGTCACCAAGAGTTCCACAAAGACGACGGGCGCGGCTGTGAGCGTCGAAGTGGGGGCCGACCCAATCGTGGTCGGTCGCAACTCGTCCTGCAACCTCGTGCTCGAAGACGCAAAGGTGAGCGCGGTTCACGCTGAGTTTCTCGCCACGCCCCGCGGAGTGCGCGTACGCGATCTTGGGTCACGCAACGGTGTCTACGTAGGTGACACACGCGTCGGCGAAGTGTTTTTGACCAAAAAAAGTTACCTATTGTGCGGCGACACGCTGCTTGAGTTCGAGCCCGCGATTCCTGAGACGGTTGCGTACTCAAGTGAGCCTGGGTTCGGCCCGATCGTGGGTTCGAGCAGTGCGATGCTTGCGGTCTTCGATAGACTCGCGAAGGTCTCACCCACCGAGCTAAGCGTGCTTGTGACCGGCGAAACTGGCACCGGCAAAGAGCTGGTCGCCCACGCCATTCACAAGGCAAGCGATCGGGCAAGCCGCCCCTTTGTGGTCGTCGATTGCGGTTCGATTCCTCCAACGCTTGCCGAGAGTTCCCTCTTTGGACATGAACGCGGTTCGTTTACGGGCGCGGTTGACAAGCGAACGTCACCCTTCGCCGAAGCGGACGGCGGAACCATCTTTCTCGACGAGCTTGGTGAACTGCCTCCCGATGTGCAGCCAAAGCTGCTGCGCGCACTGTCCGAGCAACGCATTAAGGCCGTCGGCTCGAATCAGTATCGAACCGTAAACGTTCGCGTGATCGCTGCGACCCGTCGTGACCTTGTGCGTGAGGTCAATCTTGGCAGCTTTCGAAGCGACCTCTACTTCCGCGTGGCGCAGGTTCGCGTGGAGCTGCCCGCGCTTCGCGACCGGCTCGAAGACATTCCACTCATCATCAAACATATGTTTGACGACCTGGGTGAGAAGCGCGCCTTCTCGCGCGTGCAGCCCGATTCGCTTGAGCGTCTGATGCGCCACGATTGGCCTGGCAACGTGCGCGAGCTTCGAAACGTTGTGGCCGTGGCGATCGCGTTTTCGAAAGAGGGGCCGATCGATATCGCCCAGCACCTCACGCCGCTCACGTCGAATGCAACCGAGTCAATTGTAACGGGTGGTCGTACATTTCAAGACGCAAAGCGCGAAGTGCTCGGCAGGTTCGAACGTGAGTATTTTGCGGCGCTTCACGCAGAGTGCAGTGGCAACGTGAGCGAGATTGCGCGTCGTTCTGCGACGGAGCGAGCGCACGTGCGCGGCTACCTGCGCCGCCACGGTATCGGCGATGTGAAGAACGGAAAGAGCTGAGCGTGATCGTTCGCGCATTGTTGCTCGTGGCTTTGCTTGTGGCGAGCGTTGGCGCTTCGCCTGCTGGGTTTGAGCGTTGGCTCGTTGCGGGACTCTCGTCGCTCGTGCTCGTGTCGTATTTTCGCGCGTGGCGGTTGCGCGAGCGCCTTCAGCGGTCGATGCAAGAGGCGCGGGTTGACGACGTGCTCGAGAGTCTGCGCGCGCAGACGCAGGGACAAGACGAAGGCGTGTATCAACTCCTTTCGGCGACGGCCTTTGCGGCCTTCGGGTACGTGGAGAAAGCGCGGCGCGGGCTGGCGCAACTCGAACGCTCGGGCGTGGTGCGCACCGCTCTTGAGCAGCGGTTGATCGCCGAGGTGTTTCTCGATGTTTTCGAAGGTGCGCGCGACGACGCTTTGCGCAAAGTCTCGCTGCTCGAGTCGCTTCCCTTGCCGCGTGGCATGATCGACAAGAAAGTTGCCCTTTTGCGCCGGGGCATCGCGTCGTTCGTGCGGGCGTTTTCGCACCTCGCGCTGCCTGGCGACGACGCGCGTCTTAGAGGCGCAGCGAAGGAAATTCCGCTTATTGCCTGGGCAATGCGCTATGCGCGGGCGATTGTGGCGATCGATTCGGGCCGCGCCTCAGACGTTGCCGGTCTCTTGGCGGATGCGCCAGCGTGGCCACAGGGCAGCGCATACCACGACTACCACGCCGAGCTGCTCTCGCGTGCCCTGGCACATCCCGACAAACGCTGATTTCGCGCGTTCAGAGTGGGCGCTGGTACACTTGCCCCTATGGCAGGGGTGAGCGGCGACGGAAGCTCTTCAGGCATGCGCGTTGGGCGCACGCTGGACCTTCCCAAGTATGAAGTGCTCGAAGAGCTCGGTCATGGCGGGATGGCGACGGTCTTCCGCGCCCGCGACCGAAGGCTCCACCGTGAGGTTGCGCTCAAGGTGATGCACCCGCATTTGCGCGATTCGCCTGAAGTGGCGCGCCGATTTGCGGTCGAGGCGCAAGTGGTCGCAAAGCTGCGTCACCCCAATATTGTCGAGGTCTACGATGTTTCTGGCGAAGAAGAGAGCGAGCAATATCTCGTTGTCGAACTCGTCAAGGGACGGAACCTTCGCAGTTTGTTTCGCGAGTATGGTGCGTTGCCACCCGAGGTCGCTGCGGCAATCGGTCTCGAGGTCCTTCATGCGCTTGCACACGCACACGCGCTCGGAGTCGTGCATCGCGACGTGAAGCCCGAAAACGTGTTGATCGACTGCGCTGGCGTTGAAAAGAAACGTGGGTTGATCAAATTGACCGACTTCGGGATCGCCAAGGTTCTTGACGTTCATGGCGTTACCTCAACGGGACAAGTACTTGGCAGTCCCTCCCACATGGCGCCAGAGCAAATAGAGGGCGGCGAAGTGGGGGCGCGCGCCGATATTTTCGCGCTCGGTGTCCTTCTCTATGAAGCGATGGTCGGCCACCTGCCATTCGAAGGTGCCAACCCAGCGCAGGTGCTGCGTCGCGTGCTCGCGTGCTCGTTCCCGAAACCCGACGATGAGCAGCCGCCGATCGGTCGCATGTGGGCGGCGATTCTTGAGCGTGCGCTACAACGCAGTCCGAACGATCGCTTTGTGGATTGTGCCGAGATGGAGGAAGCGATCGGGACTGAACTGGCGCACCTGGGTGTGACCGAGCCAAGCGAAGAGCTGGCGCGATTTTTGGCGAACCCGTCTGCGTACGCCGCGGAGCACAAGACGCGCTTGATCGCAGTGCTCTGCGAGAAGGCTGGCCACGCCAGGCAAGCAGGCGACGTGATGCGTGCGGCCGCCGACTACAACCGCGCGATTGCCTATGCGCCCGACGACCGCGACTTGATGCGCTCGCTCGCGCGCGTGAATGCAATCACCAAGCGTTCCAAATTGGCACGGCAGGCCTCGTATGCGCTGGTGTTGGGTGCGGCGTGCGCGTCGCTCAGCTTTGCGGGCAATCGTGCGATTCGAAAGACGTGGCTTGCGCGGGCCGCGAGTCAGGGTGTCATCGTGGGGCTGCCCGGCGCAGCGAGCGCAGCGGTTCTGCCCGTCAGTCCGTTGCGCGAGGTCGAAGCGGGGGTCCCTTCCACGGTGCGCCCCATCCAAAGTGTATCGCCACCCACTCCGAGCGTGGGTGTGTCGTTGCCAGTGCCTGTGCCTTTACCTTTGCCTTTGCCTGTGCTCGCGAACGTGCGGCGAACGATCCTGATTCGTAGCGTCCAACCTGTGGCGGGGGTGTCGGCCACGCTTGACGGCAGTCCGATCGGCGAGACCCCAGGCGGTCGTGTGATCGCGGTGGACGGGCACGCGCACCGCCTTGTTTTTACTTGCCTCCAGGATCTCTGTGAGCCGGTTGCGCGCGTCATTGCCGAAGGCGAGCGCGCTGATTCGTTGGACGTCTCGCTCAGCGTGAAGCCCGCTTATCTGATCGTTGCAGGTGACCCTTCATCGACCTACGACATCCTCGAAAATCCGCAGATCCAGGTCGTCGTTGGCGCGCGAATTCGCTATCCGATGACCGGGATGCACAAGACCGTCACCGTGCGAAAGGTTGGCACGGGCACGCGGCGTTCGGTTGATCTGGTCGCGGGTAAAGAAAGGAGCGTAAGCTTTGCCGCTGAATGAGGTTTCGGGCGTCGACCTTTTGCGTGGCCGCCCTCGTTGCTCCAGTCCTTGCTGCGACAGAAGCGCACGCTGACGAGCAGGGGGACGTCGAGAAGGCCAAAGCTTCATACGTCGTAAAGAAGTATGACGAAGCGATCGCGCGCCTTCGCACGCTGCTCGATCCAACGACCAAGCACCCGCTGAAGAGCCCATCGCACATTGCTGACGCGCGCATGCTGCTTGCCGCTGCGCACTTCGGTAAGGGCGAGCGTGACGAAGCTGCAAAGGTCATCGAGAGGCTGTTAGTCGAGAAGCCCGAGGTTGAAGCCGACCCGCTTCTCTATCCGTCGCCGATGATCCATTTTTTCATCGATCAACGCTCAGCGTTGCGCGATCGGTTGCTCGCTGTGAAGGCGAAGCACGTGCAAGAAGAGCACGACAAACTTCGGCGGGCCGAAGAAGTAAAACGTAAAGAACGTGAACGAATCACGCGGCTCGAGTTTCTCGCGACGCAAGAGCGCATCGTCAAGCGCAGCTCTCGGTGGATTGCGGCGGTTCCATTTGGCGTAGGCCAGTTTCAGAACGGGAAGACGTCGCTCGGCTGGGGCTTTCTCGCGACTGAATCAGCGCTCGTGATCGGCACCGCAGTCATGGTGCCTCTGTATTTGTGGCAGCTGTCGGAACGAAGTGCCGAGTACGCGATTGCCGGCCCCGATCGCGACTTTCGCGCGCAGCAATGGTCCGATCGCGCAGCAGCGACGCGCATCGTCAACTTGTCGCTCGCGGGTGCGTTCGCGGTGACGGCGGCGGTGGGCGCTATCGAGGCGCAGATTAACTACGTGCCCGAGCGGCTCGAGGTGCGCAAGCGTCAGCCGACGGTGGGCCAGTGGTATGTGTTGCCTACGGGAGCGGGCGCAGCGGTGGGCGGGACGTTTTAGTGGTGCGACGGAAGGGATGCTCCGAATGAGAAGATTCTATGTCAGCAGTGCGGTTGTGTTCGTGGTGGCGTCCGTGCAAGCGTGCGTGCCCGAGCTCATCCCGATTTGCGGTGGGGCCGAGTGCACGACCGACGACGGCGGCACCGACGCAACGACTGACGCGCTCGCAGACGCCAACGGCGCGGGCGATGCCGATGCGGCGACGTGCCCGACGTCCGCGCGGCCCGACGAGAACGACTGCGTGTTTGCCGAAAAGCGGGTCGTCTATGTCGACGGCAAGAGCGGCATCGACACGAACGCTGGGACGGACAAGGCGGCTCCGAAGAAGACGCTTGGTGCAGCGGTCGCGGCCGCGGCCGCCACGCGCAAGTGGGTCGTCGTTTGCGGCGGCACGTACGCGGAGAGCGTGAAGGTCACCACGGACGTAAAAGGGATCGTTGGAAGTTACGATTGCAGCACCTGGAAGCTCGGAACCGGCGGAGACGCGAAGGTCCTGCTCACCAGCACGGGACCCGTGGTGGACGTCACGGGCGTGACGAGCTTCGAGCTCGCGCGAGTCTCGGTCGAGGCCGCCGATGCAACCGTTGCGGGCGAGAGCAGCCTCGGTGTGCGCGTGACGACGAGCACCGGTGTGGTGCTGCGAAGCGTCGCGATCAAAGTGGGCAACGGCGCACCAGGCGCGGCAGGTGCGGCTCCGGGGTCGAACTATTCGGGCGCGATCGCGCTGAACGGCGCGGGGCCGAGTGGTGCAACGGGTGGCGCTGCTGTAAGCGTCAAGTGCGTTGACGGTTCGACAAGCAACGGTGGTGGTGGCGGAGCGGGAGCTGTGCTGGGCTCAACTCCAGGTGGCAACGGCGGGTGGAACCCGGCGGGCACGATTGTAGGCAATCGAACCGGTGCTGGCGGTGCGGCTGAAGCTGGCCTCTCGACGTGTGGGCCCGGGAACGCGGGCTCCGATGGATCCGCTGGGACATCAGGCGCAGGTGCTGCAGCCGGAGCCGCGCAAGGCACTGCAGGCGGCGCGGGCAAGCCAGGCCTCGGCGGCGGCGGCGGCGGCGGCAAGGGGGTTCCCGTCATCGGCGGCAGCGGCGGGGGCTCCGGCGGGTGCGGTGGCAGCGGCGGCACGGGCGGCTTGCGCGGCGGGTCGAGCGTCGCGCTCTGGCTCGAGAGCAGCACGGTCACCGTCGACACGTGCGACGTCGTCACCGGCAACGGTGGCAAAGGCGGTGACGGCGCCAAGGGCGAAGCGGGCCAA
>CAMBEV010000114.1 GCA_945865595.1 Nannocystis exedens
GAGACTGCTTACGATGAAAGCTACGTGAATTCGACGCTCACAAAACGAACGATGCGCTCGGCAAGATCGCGTGGATGCTCAGCCTGCGGAACATGTCCGTACCGTTCAGGAAATTCGAACACCGCGTGTTTCGGAAGGTGCTCGAGGAAGAACTCGCGATGCGTATCAGGCAAGAGGCGCTCGCCCTTGCCCCAAATGAAGAGCAGCGGCGCCGCTATGCTTTGAAGCGATCCGGGCTCGAGCATGTCTGCGGAACTTACCGCTTTGAAGAACTCTCGAATCGGCGGACGCCTGAGAAGGCCACCGATGAACGCTGCAGACACCGGCAAGTGCCAAGGCGCTACATGATAGAGCCTGCGCGCAAAAGCCATCGCCTCGCGGTGAGTTTCTGCGCGAAATCCACGGACGAGCTGTTGAAAGTCCTCGTCCGTTGTCGGTGCGCCGCCTGGAGAACACACAACGGTCGCCCGCAAGCGCGCGGGTACCGTGGATGCGAAGCGCAAGGCTGCAGCTCCGCCGAGTGAGTTACCCACGAGAACGAATCGCTCGGGCACCACTTCGTCAAGAGCCTGTACTACACCCTGATAGAACCCTTCGGGGGTAAGGCCGCCCGCAGGCGCATCGCTCAATCCGTGTCCTGGCGCGTCGAGAATGACTACGCGCTCAAACGCCTTCGCCAGGGAGCCGGCGAGCGGTGCGAACGCCGCTCCGGAGCTCGCGATGCCGTGCTGAAGCACAATCGTGCCGCGAGGGCCCGAACCCTTCAATTCGTAATAATGTGACTTACCGAGAGCAGTTTTGGCGAAGCGGCTGCGGAACCCTTTGCGATCCAGCATTCGAGCGATCGCGCGCTGAGCATGGTCAACCCACATGACCAGTGGTTTAGCACGCTTGCGTGCTTGGCTGGCAGGCCGTACACATGAGAGATGCGTTGGTGGCGACCCGTGGGTGTGTGCATGGCGCTGTCTGCATGCAGCGAAGCGACCGTGGAGCGCGTCCTCCCTGCGCCGTCGAGTAGCCGGGCTGACGCCATGCCCTTCGAGTCGAGCGCGCCTCGCCGGTGTCCGGAGGAGATGGCTGATCTCGGCGCCTTCTGCATGGATCGCTTTGAGGCATTCGTCGTCGAAGTCGATGCCCTCGGCGGCGAACGCGAGCACTCGCCGTACGAACGCGTCGAAGGTCTGCGCGTCCGAGCCAAGGCTCAGGAGAAACACGTTCCGCAAGGTTACGTTTCGCAACCTGAGGCAACCCGCGCTTGCGGTGAAGCGGGCAAACGCCTCTGCACGAAGGGCGAGTTCTTGCGCGCCTGCCAAGGCGCGGATGGTCAACGTACTTACCCGTATGGCGGCGCGACAAAGAAATCGGGCGTGTGCAACGAAGGCAAAGGGAGCAGCGTCCCTCGCCTTTTCGGTGGCGATTCGTCGGTTTGGACCTACGCGAACTTCAACGACCCTCGCCTGAACCAGCTCAGCAATACGCTCGCGGCGAGCGGGAACTACGTCGGGTGCGTGACCGACGAAGGCATCTTCGACCTCGTCGGCAACCTTCACGAGTGGGGCGCCGACGCTGCGGACGCCAAAGGCCACGGCCGCTTTCGTGGCGGCTTCTACGGCGACGCGGAGGTCAACGGGCATGGGTGCCTCTACGTGACGAGCGCCCATGAGCTCGGCTACCACGATTACTCGACCGGCTTTCGCTGCTGCAGGGATGCGCCTCTTCGGTGAGCGCGTGCCATTCGATGCGAGCTCTGCCGCAAAGGGCGTTGACTAGGAGCTCTTTACCTCACACTCTAAGGCGGCCGATGAAGTCCGCGCTGACTCTGAGTATGCTGGTGCTGGCAGCGGCATGCGGCACCAGCGCGACGGGTGAGCCAGCGCTTGGCTACGACGTCGACCCGAAAGAGCCGCGGGTCGAACCGCCGCTCGACGCAAGCGTGTCCGACACCAAGATCCCGGGCATCGCCGACGCGGCGGCGGACGTCATGCTCGATACAAGCGCCACCTGTTTCGACAAGCTGGCGGCGCGCGGCATCGCATACAAGACGACAACCGCTCGCGGCGTTGTTGACGCCGTCAATGTGACTGGCGCGGTGATCAACGGCGTCGCTTTCAACGCAAGCACGACGACCACGCCGCTCTCTGACCCGATCGCGTGCGAGTTCGTCCTGACGCTTTACGATTTGGCCGCGGTCCTCAAGAAGTACAGCGTCGTCAGCGTGGGGTCTCTTGGCTCGTACTGCTATCGATGCTGCTGCGCGTGGAGTGAAACGAACGTCTGTCGCGGCATGAACGACCCCGAGCCCGACTGCTCAGCGAATGGCTACTCCACCCACTCATGGGGGCGTGCGATCGACATCCGGTACGTCAAGTTCGCTGACGGTTCATCGGCGGACATCAACACGACGACCGATTGGGTCAAGTCGAGCGACGACACGTGCACGGTGGCCCTCGGCAAGCAGACAGGCAAAAGCGCCAAGCTCTACGGCATCCTTTGCGAAGCAGCATCGCTACAGCTCTTCGATAACTTGCTCACGCCGAACTACAACAGCGCTCACCGCAACCACTGGCATCTAGACACCGGCAAGTCTGGGCCAGTCGCGAGCACGTTCGTCAAGGCGTGGAACGATGAGCCTGCCATGACGAAGCCCGCGCGCGTCGACGTTGGCGATTCCTCAGACAGCTGCGGCGACGAGTAACGCAAAAAACGCGGTCCTCATCCACATGAGCCGCGTTTCGCGACAACTCGAAGGTCGCTCATAAACGTGTTGTGCTGGTGGTTGAAGTCCGGCACTTCCAAGCGTTACTGGAGCCTTCAACTCAACCGGGCGTCGTGGTCGCCTCGGTCTTAGCGTTTTTTATGCGCCAAGCAGCGAGCTTCTTGGTGCGGCGAATCTTCTGGCGGCGACGAACGCCTGGGTTTTGCGGGGTGCTCATGGGGGCGACCCTACCATCTCGTGGGCCTCAGCTCAACAAACGCCGCGACCCAACGAAATCTTTGAGGAAGGGGTCTCGTCGCTCAGCTGGCCAACCCATGCTTTGAGCTGGGCTGCGACTGCACCCTTCCAGCCGAGCGCCGACAGCCGTGTGAGCAACTGCGGCGTGTGATCGCCGGTGCGGCTCGTGTCACCGAAACATAACCGTGCGTGATCGATTTCCGCGAGCGCATCGGCATCACGGCCTTCGGTTTGCGCGAGCCAAGCCGCCGTGAGGTGGCGATGCTGCCTGGGCTCTGCATCGTCGAGCGCGATCTCGACGCTCGCCTGAACCAGGCTTCCGGCGTTCGATGCCCCGTCCGCCAGTGCGACCTGAGCGAGCAGCACCGTCGCCTCGCATCGGCCCCACGGATCGTTCAGTCGTTCGTAGATGCGCAACGCCACTTGCGCGTGGGCGCGTGCGGCTTCAAAATCGTCGCTGTCGAACGCGACCATTGCGAGCAAGCGTTCGCACCCGGCCTCGCCGCGCGGATTCTGCAGCTCGCGAAAGGCCATTCGTGCCGTGAGCACGCGTGTTCGGGCACTTGCAAAATCGAGCGCTCGATGATCGGTATGCGCCAGCGCGATGTCGCACTGCGAAATACCGAGCCGATAACCGATGGCATCGAACTCAGCCCGGGCGGCGATGAGCAATTCGCGGCCGCGCGGCGAGCGACCAATCGACAGTTCGATCAGCGCTAGCAAAATGAAACACTGTGCGCGTCCCAGTGCGTCGCCAACCTTGGTGCAACGATCGACGGCATCCTTCAGAAACTCGCGTGCGCTTGCGTGATCGCCAAGGAGATAATCGATCTCGCCGAGTACAATTTCGGACTGCGCCTGTCCACGCTCGTCGCCAAGTTTTGCGAAAAGTGCATGCGCTTGCTGAAGCAGCGTTCGCGCCACCGCGAGCGTGCCGAGGTCAGAGGCGATGTGCCCGAGCAAGCGAAGCGCATGTGCCTCGCGTGCATCGTCGCCAACAACCGCAAATGCGTCGCGCGCGGTTTGGGCTTGCTCGCGTGCCTCGTCGAGTCGGCCGATGTGTCTGAGCGCCTCGGCACGCCAAAGCGAGTACTCGGCGGCAGCAGTGCCCGTGACCCGACCCTTGAGCATCTCAAGATCACGCAACGTCGCGGCGGTATCGCGACCGCGCGCCCATGATGCACGAATGAACTCAAACATGAGTCGCGCTGCAGGTTCGTCGTCGCCGGCTTTGAGGAAGTTCGTCACGCGATGCTTCATGATTCGGCGCGACCAGGCGGCTGGATGCTTCGCGAGAGCGGTCGCTGCGAGGCGGTAAATCGCTGGTGAATCGGGGCGTTCGTTCAGTCGTTCGAGAAGGTGCTCTTGCAAAAGCGCATGCGGCCAGCGGAACTGATCGTGTTGCCCGGCCAGGAGAATCTGCGCGCGGGTCAGCACAATGAGCGCACTGTTGACCTCCATGCCAAGTGCCGCGATCAGCGCGCGCAACACTTCACCGCGCACGTCATCGCCAAGCGCGGCTGTCGCATAGGCTGCAAGCCGCAAGTCGATCGGAATGGCACGAATGCGTTCATCCCAAAGCTCAGCGGTGGTGATCGCGCGACCCTGCAGCGCATCGGCGGGAACGCGATAGCGGCCGTCTTCAAGCTTGAGGTATCCGCCACCCGCCCACGCATGCAGCAGCTGCAACGCGAAGAGCGGATTGCCGCGCGTCTGATCAACCGCGCGCCTCACCGCATCGTCGGCAAGAGGAAGCGTCGAGCGCAGGAGCATCTCGGTCTCCTCGTTACCGAGAGGCTCGAGGTCCATCACGGCCCCCGACCATTCGCTGCGCAATCGCTCCATGCGCAATGAGGCATCGAGGTCGGTCGCCAGCGTTTCACTGCGCGCCGTGATCAACATCAAAATCGGAACTTCGGGCGCGGACAGTCGCAAGCGCGACAACATCTCGAATGTGTTCTGTGAGGCGAGGTGCAGGTCATCGAGCCACAGCAGGACCGGTCGATCTTTGGTGAGGCGCTGCATGAGTCTGCGCACGACGACCCAACGCAGCTCGGGGCGATCGAGGACGAATCGTTTGCCAGTGGGTCCGATGGCTTGCGACTCACCGGCTGAACTGGGGCGCAACCACTCGGCTGTTGCTGCAACCCAGGTGAGCGCCTCGTCGTCGTCTTTGGTGACCTCCCACCGGCTCATGAGCGTTTGCTCGACCATGATGCGATCGGCGTTTTCGAGGCCGTAATACGTGCTTATTCCGCCGGTCACGCCGTCGATGGGTGTCGGGATGCGGCCATATCGTGCCCGCAGCGGTAACATTTTGCCCGTCTCGTGCACATGCTCGCAGAGCCACTCGACCAAGCGGCTCTTGCCGACGCCAGCCTCTCCGGTCATGACGACCATCGTCTGCCTCTCGCGACCTGTGGTCAGGTCGTCCACCATGCGCAAGAGTTCTGCGCGTTCGTGGTGCCTTGCAACGAGCGGCGCCGCACGGAGTGAGAGAAGCCCCGGCGCGAGTGCCTTCACACGCTCTGTGCTCACGCTGCGCGTCGTGACCAGATCTTCGAGCGGCTTCGCCCCGGTGGGACGCACTGCCGCCCACGCACGCCTTGCATCAGCAGCGAATTCGTAACGCGCCCAGGGCTTCTTTTCGAGGAGGCGCAAGACGTACATCGCAACGTCCTCGGGAATGCCGTCGGCGAGCTTGGGTGGCTGCACAGGCGAGCGCTTGTGCGCGCGAAGCACCTCTTGCGCGGTTCCTTCGAACACCTCTTTGCCCGACAGGACGCGATACATGATGCAGCCTAGCGCGTAGAAGTCGGTGGGCGCTCCGACGAACGGCGCGAGCTTTCGGATCTGCTCGGGCGCGACCCATCCCACGGTTCCGGCGCCTGCGTGCTGCGCGACTTCGGGCGCCTGCGTTCCGTCTAGACGCGGGTCGTGGCGATACTGCCGAAGCCACGCGAGCCCGAGGTCGAGGAGATACGCACGAGGGCCCGATGGGTTCGACATGTCGAGCATCACGTTCGACGGCTTGAGGTCGCCGTGAATGATGCCGCGCGCGTGGGCGTGTCCGAGTCCGGCGAGTACTTGATCGACCATCATCCAAATGACGGGCCAGGCCATCTGTGTAGTGTGCATCCACTCATGGATGCTCCGACCCGGGAGCAAGTCCATGACGAGGTAGGGCGAGTTGTCGGCCAACGTTCCGAAGTCGCGCGCACGCACAATCGCAGGGTGATCGAGCGTCGCGACGGCCCGCGCTTCTTGATGAAACCACCAATACTCTTCGGGCCGATGAGGTCCGCCATCGGCGTGCTTCAGACGCTTGAGCGCCACGCGATCGCCGGTCACCAAGTCGCGGCACAGGTACACCATGCCCATGCCACCCTTGCCGAGTTCGCGCAGCACTTCGTAGCGCTGCACGAGCACTTGGCCGATTTCAGACGGTGGGGGCATGCTTGTCGAAGCCATCGCTTCGAAAGACTACCGAAGTTTCTGTTCGCTGGTGCGCTTCTTCGGCATCGTGTTGAAGACCAAATCCCAAAGCGGCGACGACACGCCGAACCCGCCCTCAGCGTCGGCGTGGTGGTGAATCATGTGGTGCTTACGCAAGAACTTGCCCATGCGCGTCGTAGGCCGAAAATGGTGCACGTAGTAGTGGGTGCCGTCGTAGGCGAGATAGCCGAGTGCGAAGCCGGCGAAGAACGGATGAGCGGCCGCGGGTCCCATCGCGAGCGCAAACACTCCGTAGAAAATTAACGCGAGAGGCACGCTCGTGGGTAGCGGCATCACGAGGCGATCTTTGTCGTTCGGGTAGTCGTGATGAACGCCGTGGAGCAAAAAGTGAATGCGCTTGCCAGCTCTCGTGTCGTTCGTCCAGTGGAAGATCCAGCGGTGCAGCACGTACTCAGCGAACGTCCAGGTGAATGTGCCTATCGCGACGTAGGCTGCGATAGACGTGAACGGAAGCGCGTAGTGGCTGCGGCTCCTCCAGAGCGCCCAGGCGATGACAGGAAGCCACGCAAGGAAGATCGTCGCGGGGTGAATGCGCGAGAACCACTCGATCAGATCGTTGCTAAACATGCGCGTCGAGTTCGTGCCTTCGATCGGCTCGCCGGGTAGGGTCTTGGTGGTCATCGCATCGTCTCCGTCGGCGCAGGACGCTAAGGCAGGCCCCACGGGTGAGCAATTGTGGGTCGTGTGAAAAGTCGTTCGCGCGCAGCGACTTTCCCAGACTCTCGAGGCGTGTCAACACGCAAAATACGACTTTACCAGTTACTTTTACACCCTCGGGAGCCTGCTAGCACAGGACCGGTGGATTGACGAAATCGGTGTGCTCGTCAAAGCACGCTTGACTCGCGGTCAAAACTTGAAGAGTACAGACAACCCCATGGCTGACCCCGAACGGTTTGCTCGCGTTGCAACAGTCCTCTCTCGCGGTCTCGGACGCTTGAGTCGTGACGCGGCGCGCGCTGGAGACGTCACTCCCCAACAAGCTGAAACCTTGCTCGTGATTGCCGAACGAGGAGCGATGTCGACATCGGCAATTGCCCTGGTGCTCGGCATTGATCCGTCGACCGCGAGTCGCAACCTTGCGGGCCTCGAGCGCACGGGTTTCATCGTCCGCAAGAAGGACACCGAAGACGCACGCCAGTCCGACATACGGCTAACCCCACGGGGACGTCGCACGGTCGACTCGATCACCGAGAGCAGCGAGAAGCTGCTGGGCACCGTGCTTGAGCGCTTGCCGAAGAACGACCGCGCCAAGCTTTTCGACGTCCTCGAGCAGGTCGCAAAAGCCACCAACGGGGGATGACGCCCTCGCTCCGAATTGCGCTCGGCCGGTTGCGGCTTGAGGTTGAGCGCACGGCGGCAACGCGGATATTGGCCTCCTCGGGCGCGTGCAAGATGCTCGCTGGGTGGCGCGCACGCGAGATTGATGGTCGCCTTTTGGCCCCCGATCTAGCGGCGCTCTTGCGTCTTGCCGAGCTCTCTCGCATGCCGCCTGTCGCCTCGCTGACTCCTCACGCGGCGCGCGTGGACCTTGCGCGCTCAGTCCGGCTTTGTGCGGAACCGCGACCGAACGATGTCGATTCACGGGACCTCATGTTCGCCGGACCATGTTCGCAGCTCGGCTTGCGCGCATACGTGCCTCGCACTCGAAGATCGCACCGCCCGGCCGTGCTCTACATCCACGGTGGAGGATGGGTCACAGGAGACGTTGAAGTCTACGATGCATTCTGTGCCCGCCTTGCATCGGTGGCCTGCGCGTCGGTCTTTGCGCTCGACTACAGACTCGCCCCAGAGCACCGGTTCCCTGCGCAGCCTGACGATTGCGTTGCGGCGTGGCGATGGCTCGCATCCCAAGCCGACGTGCTCGGACTCGATCCAGCGCGCATGGCTGTCGCGGGTGATAGCGCAGGCGGGAGCTTGTCGGCAGTCGTGGCGCAAGAAACGGCATCGGACGCGGTTCGCCCTGCCCTTCAGATCCTCATTTACCCAAGTCTCGATGCGACCTGCTCCAAGGCTTCCCACGAGTCGCTGCGCGATGGCTTCTTTCTCACGCGTGAATCGATCGACTGGTATCTCGCGCACTACGCGGGCCCGACGACGAACAGGGCGCATCGACGACTCTCGCCGCTCCTCGCCCCCGACCCGATGCCGCAGGTGCCAGCGCTCATCTACACCGGGGGTTTCGACCCCTTGCGCGACGAGGGGCACGCCTATGCCGCGCGGCTGCGCGTGGCCGGCGTTGCCGTGCACGATCGCGAATTCTCAGACATGGTGCATGGCTTCGTCCTGATGGCAGGCATCGCACCCGGCCCGCGACGCGCAACCGACGAGCTGCGTACGACTGTCGAGCAGGTGCTCCACGCGCCGGACATCGCGCTCGCCGTTGCCAGTCTCTAGCGACACTAGGCTACGTGCCCGTCTTGTCGTCCTCGGTGCGCGTTCGGCGCTTGGCGTGGGTGGCCATCCCACCCTTGCGACCTGCATTGCGAGCTTCATCGCTCGAAAACTCGTGGGCGGTGCCTGCAGCGTGAGCGGCTTTGCCACCTTTGCGTGCAATTTCGCTCACAAGATTACGATCCATCGCCGCAAATCCACGCGGTCGACGGGGCCGTGGCTCGCTTGCGGGAGCTGCTGGCGCTGCGGTTTGGGCGTATTCAACACTCGATTCAGCTGTCTTGCTCATGCGGTGCCTCTCTATGCTTGAGCAGAACGACGGGCCCGAGCGAAGGTTGAGGTTTTATTTTGGTTGAGGGGGAACAAGGCCTCCCCCTCAAACTCCCCAGCCGGGTGGACGCGTCCACTCACGCCCCAGAAATCGCGGCACAATATCTGCGCCCCTCTCCGTGGGTGAGGGCGCAGATATTGTGTGCTTAGCGAGCACTTTTGGGCGCTTGTGATCCATCATGTGACTGTGGGTACGTACGAGCCGCTTGGTTCCGTACGAGACGGCGCGCGATCGCGGGTCGGCGGCGAAAGAAATCCGCGGTGGGCTTGGTCGAAAGGTATCCGGAGTCGCAGCTTCTCCTTACGATGGCAAACCATGAAACTCGCGATGATTGGACTCGGGCGCATGGGCGG
>CAMBEV010000115.1 GCA_945865595.1 Nannocystis exedens
TCGCGAAGACAATGAGCACAATGGTCAGTAACGTGCAAGGGCCCGCTACAAATCGTAAGGTGAACGGTGATGGCGCTCTGTGTGCTTCGAACGGGCGATGCGGTGGCCGAAGTCTCGGCGCGTCGAGGCGATTTCGCGAGTTGGATTCAGGACTCCGCTGACGGTGCCTGGACGGGCGTGTGGATCGAGCATGACGTGCGGACCGAGGAGCCCCTTCCAAGCATCGCGTCTCTGTCCGCGGTCATCATTACCGGCTCGTCCTCAAATGTAACCGAGCGTGCAGAGTGGATGCTGAGGGCCGAGGCCTACATCCGCGAACTCGCTGCTGCACGTGTGCCTATCCTGGGCATCTGCTTTGGGCACCAGATTGTCGCGCAGGCGCTCGGTGGGCACGTTGCCAAGAATCCCCACGGTCGTGAAATCGGAACCGTCACGGTGATGATTGCGGCGCAGGATGTTCTTCTGGAAGGCCTGCCTGCTGCGTTCGCGGCCAATGCGTCGCACCTCGAGAGTGTCGTCAAGTTGCCTGACGGAGCGCGTCCTCTCGGGTCCACCGCGCTTGAGCCGAACGCGATGTACGCGGTTGGCGACCACATCCGTTGTGTGCAGTTTCATCCCGAGTTCGATGCGGATGTGACGCGCGGTTACATCCGAGCGCGGGCGTCGCGAATTCTTGAGGAAGGTGGCGACCCTGATGCGCTCTTTGCCCGCGTGGAAGAGACGATGCATGCGCGGTCGTTGGTCGCACGGTTTGTGCGGCAGTTTGTGGTGCGCGCAATTGAAGTAAAGTGAAGCATGATGACGGTTCACGATCTTGACCTTGGTCTCGTCCCACGCGACGCGATCGGCATTTGCAACCGTCTGCGTGAGCACGGCAAGCGGGCGTGGATCGTTGGCGGGTGCGTCCGCGATCTTCTTCTAGGGCGCGCCGTCAACGATTGGGATGTGTGTACAGACGCGCGACCCGACGAACTCCTGCGTGCGTTTCCGAGGGCGATTCCAACCGGCATTGATCACGGCACAGTGACGGTTGTCGTCAACAAAGTTCACTATGAGGTGACGACACTTCGCGGTGAAGAGGGGTACTCCGACGGCAGGCGTCCCGATCAAGTGTTCTTCGTCGACGACCTGGTGCGTGACCTCGCGCGCCGCGACTTCACCGTGAATGCGATCGCACTCGATCCGACGACGGGCCATGTTGAAGACCCATTTGATGGTCAAGGCGATTTACAACGCAAGGTACTGAAGGCGGTTGGCGTCGCAGAAGAGCGCTTTTCAGAAGATGGCCTGCGTGTCCTTCGCGCCGCTCGTTTCGTTGCGACACTTGAACTCGAGCTCGACGAGGCGACGGCTCGGGCGATTCGTCCGACGCTTTCCACCTACGAAAAAGTGTCGTCTGAGCGCATCCGTGACGAGTGGGTCAAAACGATGAAAGCGCAGAGGCCGTCACGTGCGTTTGAAGTGATGCGTGAGCACGGGCTTCTCGAAGTGACGTGCCCCGAGATGCTCGAGGGCGTGGGCCTCGGTCAGAACAAGTGGCACGCCTACGACGTGTGGGGGCACGCAATGGCATGTCTCGACGAGAGTCGCGGGGATGCGGTGCTTCGCTTATCGGCGCTCTTTCACGACATCGGCAAGCCGCGCACGCGTGAGTTCAGTGACGCCAAGAACGACTACACCTTCTATAACCACGAGCAGGTCGGCGCGGACATGCTCGTGCCGATCCTCGAGCGGCTACGTTTTTCGAACGACGAGCGCGCGCGGCTTGTGCACCTCGTGCGCCATCACTTGGTTTGCTTTGCGCCCGATTGGAGCGACGCGGCGGTGCGCCGTTGGGTGAAAAAGATCACGCCCGAGCGCCTCGACGACCTCTACGCGCTCAATGACGCCGACATTCGCGGGAAGGGAAGGCCCGTTGACGACGAGCTCGAGAACGCGAGGGTGCTCAAGGCTCGTGTTGCTGAAGTGCTTGCGGCGGGCGCGGCGTTGTCAACGCGCGAGCTCAAAATAAACGGGCGCGATCTCATGACCGAACTGGCCCTCAAGCCCGGTCCGATATTGGGCAAGTTGCTTGACGCTCTGCTTGAGCAGGTGATCAATGATCCAGGGGAGAACGAGCGTGAGCTGCTGCTGAAGGCGGCGCGGGTGCTTGTGGAGAAGGGCTTGTAGAGGCGGTCCGACCCTCAGCGCGCCTCATCGAGGTGCGCCCGGCCATGATGTCAACAAGCTTGACAATGCGCGAGCGTAAAGATTCTTGTACGTAAGGCACGCCGTGGCGTTCGCAAATGGCCTTCACCTCGGGCTGAATACGCGGGTATGCGCTCGCCGGCAAATCGGGAAACAGGTGATGCTCGATCTGGTAGTTCAGGTATCCGTATAAAAAGTCGCGCACTGCATTGCCGGTTTCATAGTTCGCAGAACCGAGGACTTGGCGCAGATAGAACTCGCCGCGATCGCGCGGAGATCCTTCGAATCGGTAAAGATCCTCGCCGGCGTGATTCGGGGCGATGACGAGAAACGAGTGGAGGTTCGCAACGAGCTCTGCGCCGAGCGAGTTGAGCCAGACGTTGAAGACCGCGAGCGGCCCGAGTGGTGCAAAGCACAGAGGGATCGCGGCGAAGCGTGTCAGTCCGTACGGCAGGACGCACTGCTGCCAAAACGCGCGTCCTTCGTTGGTTCGAAAATCCCACGCGGCCATGTACGTTTCCGAATCACTCGCACAGGATGGTGCCCGCGTCTTGCGACGCTTCGCCCGGCGCATCGTTTGAAATGTGTTCGGTGCGTAGTAGGTGAACTTCCAGGTGAGCGCATAGAAGCCGACGACGCCGAGCTTCACCGCGAGCGGCCACTTCGCGTTGCGAACAAGGCTCGCGTTCTCTTCGACGAGGTCGGGGTCTGTCGTTTCGCCGGTGTGAAAGTGGTGGAGCATGTTGTGTTCGAGCTTCCACGCTTCAGGCAAGATCCAGTCGAGCCAATCGATCAAGCGGCGATTGCCGGCCGCGAATCCGCTCGACGTGAGACGAGCCGGTGTGCCGGGTACTTTGTCGTAGCCTTTGTGCAGCACGTGGTGCGCCACGATCGTCCACCGCGACGTGTTCGCCATTCCGAGCAAGAGCGGCGAAATCGGATTCGGCGCGATCCACGCCGTCGCGTAGCCAGCCAGCGAGAGCGCGTGCCCCCAACGCTCGACACGACGCAGGTGCTCGAGATCACCGGGACCGAGTTCGCGTTCGGCGCGCGAGCGGAGGGCGTCAAGGTCGTGGGCGAAGGCCCGCGTGTCGAGATGTTTAAAGGTCCCCGTCATGCGCCGCCGGGCATATTGGATACTCTGCTCGGCTTCAACTACCAGCGCAGCTCGACAGCGCTGGCGCCGACGGCGCCTGGCGTGGCACTACCGCTCGCCTCGCCTGCGGCTCCGCCTCCCCCGGGCGCACAGGTCGAATTTGTAGCCGCGTAGGTGACTTTTTGAGCGAATGCGGCGCAGAGGCTCGAACCACCCGCCCCGCCTCCACCCGGGCCGCCAGGGCCACCTCTCCCGCCCTTGCCACCGGCGCCGCCCTTGCCGCCACCGTTGTTGCCGTCAGCGCCGAGCGCTCCATCGCCGCCATCGCCCTCGGCGCCCCCGCCGTTGCCCTTGCTACCCCTGCCCCCGGCGGCCACTTTGGTAAGTGTGTTGACGAGTCGCAAGGTGCCGCCGGTTGCGCAGACGCCGATAGACGCGCCGCCGCCTTTGCCGCCGCCACCGCCCCCGCCGCCGCACCCGCCCGCGCCGCCACCGCCCCCGCCGCCGCCGGTGACTGTGCCGCAGGAGCCCGTATTCACCGGGGCACCCGCGCCGCCACCGCCACCGCCACCTCCGCCCGCAGGCCCGCGAGAACCGCTGGCGCCGTCGCCGGGCTGAAAGCGGCAGGAGGTATCGAGCTTGGACGAAGCGGAGGCGCCTTTGCCGCCGCCTCCAGGCGCTAACGTCCCGTTCGGGCCAGGTGCGCCGTTTCCTGCATTGGTGCTCGTGATGGTCGTGCAGTCGGTGTAGCCCTGGCTAGGGATGGTGCCGCCCGCACCTCCCTTCGCTCCGCCGCCGCCCGCGCTACCATTGGTGCCGGCCTCGCCCGTGCGAATGGTCCCGGTGTGGCCGTACTTGCCCCCGGAACCCCCTGCGCCGCCGCTCGCATTGGGTTCGTTGGTACCGCCGCACGACATGTTTTGCGTGGCGCCTCCCGCTTCCGGAAGCAACTTCGCTGACGGAGCATTGCCAACAGCTCCCGTTTCGCCCGGCGCACCCTCTGATCCGGCGGCGCCGTCGCGACCTGCGCCGACGTCAAAGGTAACATTGGTAAGCACTAATTCGGCCGTGCTCCCGGTGTAGCGGAGGCCGTAGGCGCTGCTTCCCGGCAAGGCGTCTGCCTTCACCGTGAACGAGAGTCCGAGAACTTCGGTCTTGGCCGTGATTTTGTCCGCGACGACGCCAGTGTCGGTTGCGCTGAACGTTGTCGTGAGCCCCTTTGTGCGAACGAACCTGGCGTTGCCGTCGAATCCTCCGTAGACGTTCACGCCAGACGCTAAGGTGAGCGACCCCGTGTAGGCTCCGCCAGCGAGGCAAACGGATTTCGCGGTGGTCGCTGCGAGAGAAATCGCGAACGCCGTGCTCTTCACCGGGTTTCCTTGCGCCCCGCCGGACGCGCTATCGGTGCCGCGCGTGGGGTCGACGAATACGCAACGGCTCAGGTCGCCGTCGCTGCCGTCGCAGTTCTCGTCGGCGTAGGCGTCGTCAAATAGATCAGTTGAAGATACGAAATGGCACTTGTACTCGCAGCCGTCGGCAGCGTCGAAGTTCAGGTCGTAGGTATCCGCCGCGCAGGCGGTCGAGGGCGTCGTTGTGCTGCACGCAAAGACGGTGAGGGCGGCGCCACCGAGCCCAAGGGAAATCGATCGCATCAGCAGCGAATGTAGCGCAATTCTGACGCGAGGCGAGGAACTGGAGTTGCCCGGCGCGGCGGCCCCGCCATCACCTCATCACCTCGCTGCTGCGCACGACGCGTCTGGGACGTTGATGCAATTGTAAGCGACGCACTGGAACGCCTTGTTCTCCTGGTCCGATGCGTCGGCTCCAGTTGCACTGAGGCAGGGGCTCGATGCCCGGGCGTCAGGCGCGCGCCGGACGTCTGTTGCGCAAGCCTCGATTTGCATCAGGACTGCGGAGGCGTCGCCATCGTCGGTCGGGCCGCAGATCTTGGCCACGTAGCTGCCACACTCCTGCGCGATACAGACGCCGCACACGCTCTCCCTGCCTTTGAAGTCGCAGCCGCCGTCGACGTAGATCTTGAATTTGTCCTCGGCGAGGAGGTTGCACGCGAGCGCGCCTGCGACGAGGGACGCCACGCAAAGCGAGAGGATGACGGATCGCTGAAGCTTTGGCATAGAGCGCCCAGATTACGCTACCGTCTACGATAGTCGAGCAGACACCTGGAGTGTCTACTTGCGTAAGGAGGCCTGATGCGCGTCTTAGGATTAATTCCGGTGTCTCTGTTGATCGTGGCGGCGTGCTCGAGCGACTCGACGATCGACGATCCATCGAAGACGGCCTGCGCGGTGGGCACCTATAATCTGAACGGTGTGAGCGCCGACGGCTGCGAGTACAGCTGCACGAAAGCAGGCGACACCGATCCGATCGATGCGAACTACACCGACGAAAACTGCGACGGGAGCGACGGCATCGTTGCCGCTTGCCTGTATGTTGCAAGTAACGGTGTCGACGGTCCCAGCTCGGGAACGCGCGCGCTTCCGATGAAGACGCTTAGCTACGCGATGGGCCTCGCGAAGCAGCGCGGTCTTGCGGTTTGCCTCTCGGGCGAGACGTACAACGGATCAGTGAGCCTGCTTTCCGGCGTGAGCATCTACGGCGGCTTCGACCAGGCCAACAAGGACTTCGCGTTCCGGCGTGCCCGCACCGCGACGACGACGCTTACGGCCGAAGGGTACGTCGTGCTCGGCGAAAACATCGCCGCCGAGACCCACCTCGAAGGCGTCAAGATCGTCGCCGTGACCCCTTCGGAGCCCAACCTCGGTAAGGGCGCGTACGCAATTCGTATCTTGAGCGGTAGCGAAACGCTCTACGTCCGATACAACGATATCGTGGTGGGCGACGGGCAGCCCGGCGAGGATGGCTCACCAGGAACCGACGGCGCCAAGGGTGTTGATGGAAACCCAGGAAATCCTGGCAGAAACGAGAATCAATCGGTCGCACCCAATCCTCCCGGCGGCGAGCTTGGGGGGACTTCGCCGCAGTCGACGTGCGGCGGCGCTCAGGGCGGACAAGGTGGCCAAGGCGGGTACGACAAAGAGCCCGGTCGCGCAGGTACTGCGGGTGGCGACAACGGCGGTGTCTCCGGCGGAGGGGGCAGCGGCGAAGCGAGTTGCCTCGGAAAAAAGGGCGGTGACGGCAGCGCTGGCGGCACCGCGACCGTCGCAGGCGACAGCGGCAAGGACGGCGCAATTGTAACCGATAAAGGCACATTTTCTGCGGACGGCTCGTGGGGCTCCGGGCGCGGGAGCGCTGGCACGAATGGCAAAGCGGGACGACCCGGAGGCGGAGGTGGCGGTGGCGGCGGCGGCTCAGACGGCGGCGCGTGCAAAGGCGACACGGGCGGCGGCGGCGGCTCCGGCGGCACTGGCGGCTGCGCGGGCTCACTCGGCACCGGTGGCGGTGGCGGTGGCGCGAGCGTGGGCATCGTGGCCATGGGCGCGCGCCTCGTCATCGGTGGCAACCGCATCACCGTCGGTTCCGGTGGCGCGGGCGGCAAAGGCGGCGCGGGCGGCAAGGCTGGCGCTGGCGGAACCGGCGGTCCGGGTGGCGCGAGCAGCGGCGACGATGGAGGCGCGGGTGGTCGCGGTGGTGACGGTTCTGCAAGTGGCAAAGGGGGCGCAGGGTCGGGCGGCCCTGGTGGGCCGAGCATGTGCATCGCGCTCAAGAAGGGTGTGAACCTCGACGAATCGCCACTCAACAATTGCCTCACCGCAGGTGGCGGTTCAGGCGGTGGTGGCGGCGGTGGCGCGAACAACGCGGGGCCGCTCGGCGACTCGAGCAACAAGCTTGAATTCTAAGCGATACAAGTTACAAATCAGTCCCCCACCGCGCTTGCGGGCAGTGTTTGCGAATCATCTCGTCGGCCGTGACCAGCGTGGCGCGACTCGCAAGGGCATGCGCCACGATGAGTCGGTCAAACGGCTCGCGTGTCCATCCGATCGTGCGAGCATAGTGGCCCATCTCGCGCAGGTCGCCTGCCGCTTCTTCGACGCCATGGTCCTCGATCAAGATTTCCATGACCGCGTCGACAGGATCTCGAATGCGACCGATCTCCCGAAGGACTTCCATCTCGACGATCACAAGTGGCGAGACGAATAGAGAACTGCGTTTGAGCAGTTTCTCAACGGGCCGCAGACGCCGCTTTTCGCCTGCAGCAAGCCAAAGCGCGACGTGCGTGTCGAGGTGCACGTTCACAGATCGCGCCCTTCACTCCACGGCCACTCCACATGACTGAGTTCGTCGGGATCGCCCACGATGAGATTGGGCAACGTTCGAGGCGCTTTCTTCGGCTCCTTCGCACGCTCCTTTCGCACGATGGAAAGCTCGACCCCATCGCGAAGGATATCCACGGGCTGGCCGGTCTTCGCAACGTGGTCGAGGACCTCATAGAGGTGAGAGCGAAGGGCCGTCGCAGTTTGCTTCATACAGAATATATAGCGTACGTACGTACGTACGGCAACTCACGCGCCTATTTCCCCAGCACAACCTTCAGAAACGTCTCGACCAACGTGCCGTACGGAGGCCGCAGCAAGCCCGTTGCGTTGAGGCGTGCTTGCCTGAAGATCGGCTTCTTCTTCGAGAACTGCTCGAAGCCTTCGAACGCGTGGTAGTGCCCCATCCCGCTTGGGCCGACGCCGCCAAATGGTAAATCATCTTGCGCAATGTGCGCCATCGTTTCGTTGATGGACACGCCGCCGGAGGTGGTCTCTTTGAGTACGCGATCGATGTGCGCCTCGTTGTGCCCGAAGTAGTAGAGCGCAAGCGGGCGTGGCCGATCGTTCACAAAGTTGATGGCTTCGGCGAGCGACTTGTACGGCACCACTGGCAACAGGGGCCCGAAGATCTCGTCTTGCATGACGTCCATCGCGTCGGTCGTGTCGAGCAAGAGCGTCGGCGCGAGTTTTCGTAACTCTGGAGCGAGGGTTTCGCCGGCGGGGTTGCACTCGACGGCGCGCGCGCCCTTGGCTGTGGCGTCTTCGACGTAGCCCTTGAGGCGATCGTAATGACGTGCGTTGACGATGCTCGTGTAGTCGGGGTTCGTTGCGAGCGTCGGGTACATGTCCTTGACGATCGTCTTTGCCGCTTCGACGAAGGCTGCCATCTTTCCTTCGGGCACGAGCACGTAGTCGGGCGCGATGCAGGTTTGGCCGGCGTTGAACAGCTTGCCCAGCATGACCTTGCGCGCGGCGACGTCGATGGCCATGTCCTCGCCGACGATTGCGGGGCTCTTGCCGCCAAGTTCGAGCGTGACCGGCACGAGGTTCTCAGCGGCCGCGCGCATCACGAGCTTGCCGAGTTTCGTCGAGCCCGTGAAGACGAGGTGATCGAAAGGCAGGCGCGTGAACGCTTCGCCGACCTCTGGACCGCCGGTGATGACGGTGACGTGATCGGGATCAAACGCCTCGGCCATCATGTCGCGTAGGAGCTCAGAGCATCGCGGCGTCAGCTCAGACGGCTTAAGCATCGCGCGATTGCCGGCCGCAAGCACCGAAACGAGTGGCGCGATTGCGAGCTGCACCGGATAGTTCCATGGCGAGATGATGCCGACGACGCCGAGGGGCTGGTACTGAACTTCGGAGCGCCCGGGCAAGAACGCCCAGCTTGTTTCACGGTGGCGTGTCTCCATCCATTCGGCGAGGTGGGTCTTCGCGTATTTGAGGCCTTGGAGTGTGACGAATACTTCAGCGACCAAGCTCTCGTGGCGCGAGCGGTTGCCGAAATCGTGACTGACGGCGTCACAAATGGCGTCCTTGTTGCGCAGCAGCGTGCGCTCGAGGCGTTCGAGCGCGTCGAGTCGTTCTTCGTAGGTCGGCGCGGGGTTCTTCCGTTGCGCTGTCTGCATCTTCAAGAGCGTCGCGGCAAGGGTCACTGACACCTCGCGCTTATTCCCGTTGGCGGCTTTGGCCGAATTGGCAGAAGTGGACTCAGGTTGGCTGACGTTCATCGCGTTCTCCTCGGTGCTCTTCTTATGCTAGCAGCTCTGCCGATGCGCAAGCGAAGCCACTGGGCGTGGGGCTACGAAGACCGATTTCCGAGCGACGATGCTCGTCGTGACCTCGCAACGAGGATTGCAATGCTGCTTCAGGTTGACGAGCCGAAGCTGCAAGCATTGCCCTCGCTCGATGACGCGCGGGTCGGGGAGAGTCGCTTCACCGGGAAGAACGTCAAGTTTCTTGATGTCGATCG
>CAMBEV010000116.1 GCA_945865595.1 Nannocystis exedens
TGATGGCGATCATCCCGTCTTCCGCACAGCGTTCTAACGTGGCGGCAGACCACTCGAGCCACACGGGATCTCTCGACAAAATATCGAGCACCACGTTCGTATCGATGAGGAAGCGGGTCACCGACGAGTCACCGTTGGCCCCCGGGTGAGTGCGAGGAGCTCATCGGTTGATGGACCGGTGTACGCGGTTTCGAGCAAGCGCCCGACGATGCGGCGGCCGCGCGGGCGACCCGTCGATATTTTCTTGAGGTGCACCACGTTTCCGACGACCTCGAACTCCACTTCGGTCTCCTGGTCGATCCCCAAGCGCTGGCGGATCTCGATGGGAATGGTGACCTGACCTTTGCTGGTGACACGCATGCGCGACCTCGTTCTTACTTGACAAGTATTACTCTTACTTTCCCCTTCGTCAATGCGCTTACCCGCCATAAACGGGCGTGATCCCCTTCACGTCGACGCCCGACTTTTCGATAAACTCCCGCGCCACTTCGCCGGCGCTCGTTGCCAGTTCACGCGGCGTTCCGCACGCCGCAATCTCGCCCTTGATCAGCAGCACAGCCTTGTGCGCAATGCGAAAGCAGCTCGCGATGTCATGCGAAATCACGATGCTGGTTACAGCGAATCGCTGGCGCATTTCTTCGATCAAATCGTCAACTAACCTGCTCGTTAACGGATCGAGGCCGCTTGTGGGTTCGTCGTAAACGAGAATCTTCGGTTCGAGCATCAGTGCGCGAGCGAGCCCCACGCGTTTGCGCATGCCGCCCGATAGCTCGGCGGGGAACTTCTTTGCGGCCGAGTCTTCGAGCCCCAAGATCTGGAGCTGTTGCATCACGCGGTCGCGAATTTCGCTGCGCTTCAGCTTGGTGTGCTCGACGAGTGGGAAGGCGACGTTGTCGAAGACCGTGATCGAGTCGAGCAACGCGGCGTACTGGTACACGACGCCGAACTTCCGGCGAATGTTGTTCAGTTGGCGCTCTTTCAACGGAACGATGTTCTCGCCGTCGATGTAGATCTCGCCGCTTGTTGGTTTCTCGAGGGCCACAATGTGCCGAAGCAGCGTGGTCTTGCCGGCGCCCGATCCACCGATGATGACCGTCGTCTCGTTGCGACGGGCGACAAACTCGATGCCTTTGAGCACTTCTTGAGTTCCGAATTGCTTGCGCAGATTCTTCACGACAACGATGTCGTCGTCCACATTTGACGCGGCGGGGGACACAGGCGGGGATAGTATATCGCCTCGATGAAGCCCGAGCACTTTGCAGCAGCCCTAAAGCAACTTGGAGCCAAGAACACGAAAGACGAGTGGAAACTCGTAGAGGGGGCGTTGACTCTCTACGTGGCTCATGACGGCGTTGCCCTCACGGTCTCACGGGTCGAGACGATTCGCGTTGACGGTGAGTTGGTCGTCGCCAAGACACACAAGGGCGAAGTCTATTCTGTGGCACGTGAGGACGTGTTCGCGGTTCAGGCCGATGCGAGCCCTGGACAGACTTCACGTCGTGCGGGCTTCGTATGAGCGCTGATCCGCTGATCATCGCCGGGCGCCATTTTGAAAGCCGCCTCATTGTGGGCACTGGCAAGTACAAAAGCGTTGCAGAAACCGAGAGCGCCATCGACGCTTCGGGTGCGCAAATTGTGACGGTCGCACTGCGCCGGGTCGACCGGAACGATCGTTCCGAAGGTTCACTGATGGCGCTTCTGTCGCGCAAATCGTGGATCCTTCTGCCCAACACTGCCGGCTGCTACACAGCCGACGAAGCGGTTCGAACGTTGCGTCTCGCACGCGAGCTCGGCCTCGGCGACATGGTGAAGCTCGAAGTGATCGGCGACCCGAAGACCCTCTACCCCGACAACGAGCAAACGCTCGAGGCCGCGAAGATTCTCGTGAAAGAAGGCTTCACGGTGATGCCGTATTGCATCGACGATCCGATCGTCTGCCGAAAGCTCGAAGACATCGGTTGCGCTGCGGTGATGCCGCTCGCCGCGCCCATCGGCAGTGGTCTCGGCATTCGCAATCCGCACAACTTGTCGATCATTCTTGAGCACGCAAAGGTTCCGGTTCTTGTCGATGCTGGCGTGGGCACGGCAAGCGACGCGGCCATTGCAATGGAGCTTGGGTGTCACGGCGTGTTGATGAACACGGCAATCGCTCTTGCGCGCGATCCAGTGCTCATGGCGCATGCGATGCGTGAGGCTGTTTCGGCGGGTCGAAGTGCGTTTCTCGCAGGTCGCATGGAGAAGCGTCGCTACGCGAACGCGTCGAGTCCAACAGCGGGGTTGATCGAATGATGCGCGGGATTGTTACATTTGCCATCGGCGCCTCGTTTCTTGGTGCACAAGCGCCGCTTCAGTGCAACCGCGCGCCTGCCCCATCACTTCGCCGCGAAGACACTGCTGGCGATGCTTTGTACGAGCTCGCACAGCGCTTCCGCCAAGAAGGCAACAACGCTGGCGCAAGGCGCACGCTGGAGTATTTGATCGAGCGCTATCCATCGAGTCGGCACGCTGGTTCTGCACGAGACGATCTGCGTGAGCTCGGTGGAACGCCACCCCCTGCTGACTCTGCGCCAAAGCCGTGAGCGTGAGTTGTCCCTTCCGGCTTCAGCTGATCACGTCGGAAGCCTTGGCAGACGATGTCCTCGTTGATCGTGCGCGCGATCTTCTTGCGAGATTTCCGAGAGGCTCTGTTGCGATTCACGTCCGTGATCGGGTGCGTAGGGAGCATGAAGTAAAGAGGCTTGCCGAACGCATGGCGTCAGTCTGCGCCGCGGCGGGTGCGATGCTGATAGTCAACCGTCTTGTCGATGTGGCTGCACAGCTGGGCGCCGGGCTTCATCTTGGGAAAGCTGATGCGAACACCGGTGAGGCGATCGCCCGTGCCCAAGCCGGCAACATTGGGTGGCTTTCGCTGAACGCACACAGCGATAATGAAGTGCGCGTAGCGGTGGAGCACGGTGCTTCGGCGGTCATGGTGAGCCCGATCTTTGCGACGCAGTCAGGCGCCTTGACGAACGACGCGGGCGACGTTTCGCTCAAGGTGCCTCGTGGCTTGGACGCGTTGCAGCGAGCGGCCGCGATCGGGCAAGGGCGCATTGCGATCGTTGCGCTCGGAGGTATTGATGCGCAACGGTCAGGCAAGTGCTTCGGCCGCGGTGCAGATGCGGTTGCCACGATGAGCCAGTGGCTGGGAGGGGATGTCGGCAAGTTTGTTGACGACTGGGGCCGGGTCACAAACTCGCGCTGACGCTTGGCGCGTGCGGCTTCTCGTCGCTACCCAACACGAAGAACGCCTCGCCGTAGCTCTTCAGAAGGTCGAGCGCGGTGTCGAGGTCCTCTTGCGTGTGCCCTCGCGTCACGTTGAGGCGCAGGCGTTCTTCACCATGCTTCACGGCAGGGTAGGTGATCGGCACGAGCAGCACGCCGCATTCGAGCAACGCGACGTGCATGAACAGTGTTGTGCGCTCTTCACGGCACATGATCGGCATGATGTGCGTGGAGCTCGCGCCCAGGTCGAAGCCCGCGCGGACGAGGCTGTCGCGCATGTAGTGCGCCTTTTGATGAAGCTCGGCGACAAGCTTCGGGCCGTCCTCGATCATCATGTCGAGAATGGTTGCGGCGGCGGCAACGACAGGTATTGGCAACGATGCACTGAAGAGGAACGACCGCGCGGTGTGCTTGATGAAGTCCACGACTTCGCTCGAGCCGAGCAAGATGCCACCGATGCCGCCGAACGTCTTCGAGAACGTGGAGATCACGATCGGCACTTTGCCGTGAAGCCCCATCTCTTCGATGATGCCGGTACCGCGCGTGCCCAACGTGCCGGTGCCGTGCGCGTCGTCAACGATGAGCGTTGCATCGTGGCGAGCGCAGATTTCCACGAACTCTTTCAAGAGGGCGCGATCGCCGTCGAGCGAGTAGATGCCCTCAACGACCACGAGAGCGTTCTTGCGTTCACGCGACTTGAGAATGCGCTCGAGGCTCTTCGCCGAGTTGTGGTTGAAGAAGCGCACTTCGGGCGACTTGCCTGGAGTTCCGGCGGAGAGAAATGTGCCGTCGAGAATGCAGGCATGGCTGAAGCTGTCGAGAATGATCGTCGTGTCCTGGTCGGCGAGTGAAGCGAGCGTGCCGACCATGGCTTGGTAGCCCGTCGTGAAGAGAAGGCATTTTTCGAACTCGAACCATTCCGCGAAACGGCGCTCGAGTTCGACGTGTTCGGTGGTGGTCGCTTGCACGCGCGAGCTGCTGAGTCCGCAGCCATATTTGTCGACGGCTTTGCGCGCGGCTTCTTTCACGCGGGGATGCGTGGTGAGCCCGAGGTAATCGTTCGAGCTGAAGTTGATGATCTTTTTGCCGCCGATCTGCGTGTGCAATCCGCCGGTTTCGAACTCGCGAAAATACGGATAGACCTGTGCGTCTTGGGCCTCGCGAACACGTGCCAATTCTCTCGTGGCCTTTTCTTCGATCCAGCTCATGATTCCCTCGCGTTCAGTCGGATAACACAGGCGGTCGCGTTGCCGTAGAGGCCAAGCGACGTGATAAGTAACATGCGTGGTTGCGAAGTGGCTCCGCGCAGCATCGCCGCGGCAGGCACGCCATCTCTCCACGCGAGAGCACTCGCGATGGCGAACGTGCCAGCGGCACCGAACGTCTCACCAAAATAGCGCTTGGGCGCGGCGAGCGGCGCATTCGGCAAGAGTGCATCGATCGCTTCGAGTTCAACGATGTCAGCTTTCTGGTGCGCACCAAGGCCGCTGACAACAAGGTCAATATCATTGACCGATATGCCGGCGTCTTCGAGGGCGAGTTCAATTGCCGCGGAAAGTGCACTGCTCGAGAGGTGCACGGCCGAATTCTCGTCGGTAAATGCGGTTGACGAACCAAAGCCGAGAATCGTCGCGAGTTGGCGTGCCCCGCGAGCCGCGGCGTTGGCTTCTGATTCAAGAGCGAGAAGAGCTGCTCCCTCGCCCGCAACGATCTGTGCGCCGGTCAACCCGATGCCGGCGACAAGCGCGGGACTGAGCGAGTCGGCGCCTCCCACAACGATCGCCTTTGCACGGCCGGTTGCGAGAAACGACTCAGCGAGGCAAAGCGCATCGAGCCCGCCGGTGTTGCCGGTCGACACCGTTACGTTGAGTGCGCGATAGCCTTCCCAGATGCTCGCGTAGCCGGCCGGCGTGTTGCTCACCGTGTTCGGAAACTGGTTGGGATTAATGTAGCGGGGCTCTTCGAGCAAGAACACGCGCACCAGTTCGTGGATGGCCTCGAGGCTTGGGTACGCGGTCGAGAGAATGAAGCCGGTGGTCTCGGCGTCACCGTTGCGCCATGCCTCGTCTTGCTTGAGGCCACTGTCGTGCAGCGCGAGGCGCGAGGCTGCGAGGACAAGCTTGGTCTGCTGATCGAGCGAGCGCAGTCCCTTCTCGCCGAGGTAAACCTTCGGATCGAAGTTGCTCGCGGGCGCCACGAGCGTGTCGGCCTCATAACCGGCGTCCGTTGCTCGAACGAAGGCCACGGGCTCGCCCTGCATGCCTCGCTCAAAGTCACGTGCGCCGATGCCAACGCGACTCACGATTCCGTAACCCGTGATGACGCATTTCATGAAGCCTCCTCTATTGCGCTTGGGGGCGGCAGGACGCCTGGCTTTGCGAAGCACGTCACGGCGTTGTATCCGCCGAACGCGAGCGCGTTGTTGAGCAAGATGTCAACCTTGGCGGCGCGCGCCACATTGGCCACGAGGTCGACGTCGCAGTCGCCATCGGGCGTTTCGTAATTGATCGTCGGCGGTATCATTTGAGTTTCGAGCGTCACGAGGCACGACACGCCCTCGAGTGCACTTGCCGCGCCCATGCAGTGGCCGAGCGCGCTCTTGTTGCTGGTGACCGGTACGCGTCGGCCGCCGAAGACCTCGCGCATGACGATCGTCTCAGCGAGATCGTTGTATTTGGTGCCTGTTCCATGGGCGTTGACGAAATCGATCGCTGTTGGATCAATATTGGACCTGGCAATCGCGTCGCGCATGGCGTTGATGCTGCCCGTCGCCTCGGGGTGTGGGCGCGTGACGTGGTAGGCGTCGCAAGAGAGCCCCCAGCCGCCGAGCTCGGCGAGTGGAGTTGCCCCACGCGCTTCTGCGTGCGCCTCCGATTCGATCACGAAGACCGCGGCCCCCTCTCCGAGAATGATGCCTTGTCGGTTCGCATCGAATGGGCGGCACAGGTCGGGCGACATGGCCGCGAGCCGAACGAAGCCGGCGTATTGCAAGGGAGCGATGACCTCAGAAGCACCGACGACAACGACTTCAGCTTTGCCACGCGCAATCAAGTCGCGTGCAACGCCGAGCGCGTAGTTGCCAGCTGCACACGCAGCGTTGAGGGTGAGGGTCGTGCCGCGCGCGCCTACGCTACGTGCAACCTCGGTAGCGAGGCGACTGCAACTGTATCTCTTTACGTCAACTGGCTTGACGGCATCGAGGCCGTGCTGGACCCATGTAGCTTCAAGGTCGCTGAGCAGGACGGCGTCGCCCATCGTTGTACCCATGATGGTCGCCGCGTGGGTCAGGCTGGTGAGTCGCGCTTCTTCGATGGCCTCCCGAGCGGCAGTGACCGCCATCGCCGCGCACCGATCGAGGCGCGCCAGTTCGTCGCGCGTGAGCGATGCCGCGGCGTCGAACTGGTGCACTTCTCCCGCGTAGTGGCGACCGATGCGCTCGGTGTCGAACGAGCGCACCCGCGAGATGCCGGTCTCTCCGGCGAGAAGGGCTCGGCCGAAGGCTTTGCGGCCGATGCCCAGCGCGCTCACCACACCTGCGCCCGTGATCCAAACTCGATGTGCGCTCACCGGTTGCTCGTAACTGTCTCTCCCGGTCCTGACAACGCGTCCAGGCCACAATTGGGGCGCGAATCTGAATTCGCGCTGAAACGTCTTCGCAACACTTTTGCGGCTGTGCCGGCTTGCTCACAAGGCGGTTGCGGGGTACTCCGTCGCCAGCGATGAGCAACGACCCGATGCTTTCACTCTTTCGCAAGCTAGCCACCGACATTGTGGAGAGGGATTTTTCGCACGTGGCAGCGAGCTCGCCCATTGCAGAGCTGGGCATCGACTCGCTCGGCATGCTGGAAATCGTCGGCGCCATGGAGCGCGAGTTTCGCGTTCAAATTCCCGATGAGAGTCTGAGCGGTATTCAAACGGTGGCCGACCTCATCTCGCTTGTTGAAGCGCATAGGGCGGCGGCAACCTAATAAGGAGAGAGAATCATGGCGAACTTGAAGGAAGAACTTCGTGCACTTGTCAGCGAAGTTTCAGAAATCGACAACATTCCTGACGGCGCGAGCTTCAAGGATCTGGGCATTGATTCGATGATGGGCGTTGAGATCGTCGCTGCCGTCGAGCGTAAGTACCAGATCAAGATCAGCGACAACGAGCTCGCGCACTTCGAGACACTCGACAAGGCGTACGACCTCGTCTCGAAAAAAGTTGTGGTTCCCGCTGGAGTTGGATTGGATACCGGACTCTGAGCTCGGTCTTCTTGGGCTGCTTCTTAGCGGGGTAAGATCACCGCCTGGCTCTTGTAGGCGGTCTTCCAGGTGTTCAGGGCGTCGGAAAGGGTTGTCCAAACGAGGAGCCCAGCGGCGACGTCGGCGGTGTGTGCGGCGATGGTGCTCTTCGCCTTTTCGGTGAGCGTTGCATCGCGATGCAAATTGCACTGCGGGGTCATCAGCGTGATCGTGTACATGCGGTTCTTTTCAAGCTTGTTGGTTTTCAGCATGTCAATCAGCGACGTAAGCGCGACCGCGTAGTCGTCCTTCGAGATGTCGGCGTACCCGCCGATGTTCGGCAGGGTTTGTGCTGGGTCGTCGACCATAAACTCGTCGGGTGATTTTGGACGCCACATGCCAGACGCCTTGGGATCGTTCACGTGGTTGGCCGAGCCGCCTCCCCACAACAGCTTTGCGGACCATTGATAACTCGATCGGATCGCTTTCATTGGGCTTCGAAACCGTGTCCAGTTCTCGTCCTTGGCTGGGCTTGCGATAAAGCCGCCCACAACCCCGTTTGCAGGTACGCCAAGTTTGTCGAGAGCCTCTGCGACGTCGGCGCTATTGAATCCGCCCACGCCCGACTTCTCGTGGCTGTGCATGTCTACGGTGACCTTGCCCGGTGCGAATTCGTTAAGATACTTGAACAAGTTCTTGCCGCCGGTCGATGCGGTGACGCTCGCGTTGTCGAAGAGATTGATCTGCTCGATATAGGTGAGGTCGCTCTGCAGATCGTACGCGCCGCCTGCATCGGCGATGGTCTTGGCAAATGTAATCGTTGCTGCTCGATTATTGAGATACTCGGTCTGCTTGGTCGGATCGACGACGTCTTTGCACGGGATGTTGTTGCTCTGTTCGTTGTGCGTGACGAAGGTCGCGTAGATCCGCGTGGGCGTTTCGACCGCTGCGTCGCCACCACCGCCGGCATCGCCCGCGTCGGTGTTGGTCCCGCTATCGGTACCGGTCCCGCTGTCGGTGTTTGAAACCGCTGGCGCGTCGACGCCTCCATCGGCCGCGGGTTGGGTGGTTGAGTCCGAGCAAGCAGCGATAAAGCGTCCGAGAGTCAGGCAAACGCGTTTCATCGAGACGACCTCCGAGGGCGAGTGTCGCAAGCCTTAGGCCAACATGGCAAGCTTTGAGGTCGTGTCCAGGTGAATCGATGCTCGGTCAGCGAACTGCAGGGCCCTTGTGTTACAAGGCAACCCAGCATGAGCGGCGTATTTGAACCTGTCGAAACCGAACTCAACTTTCCTCGTGATGAACGCAAAATCCTCGAGTTCTGGAAGCAAAATCGCATCTTTCAGAAGTCGCTCGAGGCCCGCAAAGGCGGTCCGACCTTCGTCTTCTACGAGGGACCGCCCACCGCGAATGGCCTGCCTCACAACGGCAGCGTCCTTACCCGCGTGCTCAAAGATCTCTTCCCTCGTTACAAAACGATGCGCGGCTATTACGTTCCGCGCAAAGCCGGGTGGGACACGCACGGCTTGCCGGTCGAAGTCGAAGTCGAAAAAGAGCTCCGCATCCACGGCAAGGCTGCGATCGAAGCGTACGGGGTCGAGCCGTTCGTGCGCCGCTGCATTGAGTCGGTCTTTCGGTACACGAAAGAGTGGGAAGACCTCACCGACCGCGTCGCCTTCTGGTGCGACCTCGATGACGCCTACGTCACGTTTCACCAAAGCTACGTCGAGAGCGTTTGGTGGGCCCTCAGTCAGTTGTTCAAGAAGGGGTTGCTGTACCAGGGCCACAAGGTGGTCTGGTGGTGGGCGCAGGGCGGCACCGCACTCAGCGCCGCCGAAGTGGGGCAGGGGTACAAGACTGTCGACGACCCAAGCGTTTTCGTCGCATTTAAATTAGTCAACGAACCTGACGTTTCGCTCCTCGTTTGGACCACAACGCCTTGGACACTGCCGTCGAACATGTACGCGGCCGTGCACCCGAATTTCGAGTACGCCGTCGTGCA
>CAMBEV010000117.1 GCA_945865595.1 Nannocystis exedens
AGTCGCGTTCGCCCATTTCAGCTGCGCGTGGTGCCCGCTCACCGTGGCCTCGGGAACCCAGATGTCGTTCTCTGCGCGGCGGCCGAGCGTCATCGTGGCTTTTGAAAGCGGAATGATCTCACCCACAAAGTCTTGCGCGTTCGTCGCGAACGTTGCGATCAGCGCCTGCTGCCCGGGCACGAACGAAAGCGACGCGCTGCGGCCTGGTGGCGGCCCCGGGTCGAGCCGCTCGCGTGGCAACTGCACCGGATTCGTCGTCAGCGCCATCGGGTTGAAGAACCGCAAGTGACGCGCGGACAGCCGTTGTGTCGCATCGTCAGAGAGGCAACGGAAAACTTGTTTGATCTCATCGATCGACAGCCCTGCCGGAACGTCGAACATGATCTGTTGCCGCATGGTCTTCAAGCGCGGGCGATAGCCGGGCTCGGGAACACGACACGTCCACATCTCGAGGAGCGTGAGACCGAGCGCGTAGGTGTCGTCTTCGGGCGAGGCGCCCCCAGAACGTAACCGCTCAGGTGACATATAGTTGGGCGTGCCCCCGTCGGGAGGCGCACCGGGACGACGCGCACTCAAACGCGCGCGCTCTTTCGCAAAGCCGAAGTCGAGCACGACGGCCTTGCCAAAGCTGCCGTCGGTATTCTGTGTGACCATCACGTTACCGGGCTTCAGGTCGCCGTGAACGAGCCCTTGCGCGTGAATTGCAGCGACGCCGGACGCGGTCTCTTGTGCGAGGCGACGGAACTCGTCTGAAGTGTAACCGCCTTGGGCCTTTTTTCGGCGGATGTGGGTGTGGAGCGTTTGGCCGGTGATGTACTCCATCACGAGCATCGGACCGTAAGGCGATGGCGCGAGATCGTGCACGCGGCAAACGTGCGGGTGGCTTACCGAGCGCGCGAGAATGAGCTCTTGGCGAAGGGCCTCGTCGTCGCCGGGCATTCGTGACTCTTCGCGTACAATTTTGAGCGCGACCGACTGCTGCGTCGTGCGGTCGTACGCGAGGAACACCTCGCCCATTCCGCCTTTGCCTAAACTCTGACGCACTTCGTAACGGTCGTTGAGGACCGCTCCGGGGCCAAGGGGAGCTAGCGATCGCGAAGGTTCGGTCATGAGCGAGACGGGAAAATGGTCTCACAACAAGTTGGCTTCGTCTAGGCCCAACACTTGCCGCATCGCGTGGACCGAGCGATAGAAAGAGAGTGCCTCCCGAGCGCATCCTGCGTGAGTTGATTGCCCTGGCTGCCCGGATCGGCGTCGAGGTTCGCTCAGAAGCGTTTGACCTTCAGGTGATCGAAGGCAAGGGCGGTCTATGTAAACTACACGGGCAGAAGCTCGTCGTCATGGATGCGGGGCTTCCGCTACTCGACAAAATCGGCGTCGTCGCGGAGGCGTTGTCGCACTTTGACATCGAAGCGATCTACGTGCCGCCGCTCTTGCGAGCGAGCATTGAGCGACGGAAGCGCGAGCGGGGTTAGCCAGGCCCCAGGCTTCCCCTAGCAAACGCGTTCGACTGGCTCCGATGGAGTTACACTCTCTATAGCCGCCACAAGGGGACGGGCGGGCGAAGGGGAGCTGATCATGTCGAGGGGTCAACAATGCCGGTGGACGGTGCTCATCGGGCTCATGGCGACCTCCGCCGCAGCCGCGGCGCAACCTCGGTCGCTGGACGAGCTTCGAGCACAGCATGAAACGAGCGGACACGTCATTGTCCACAACGGCAAGGTCGACGACCACTTTGCAAAGGCGCGCTTTCCCCTGCCCGCGCTTGACGCGGCTCGGCCAAAGAAGACGCCGCGCACGCGCAACGACGTCGCGGGGCCAAGCGCGAGCGCATTGTTTGCCAAGTTGGGCACCCAGGCGAACGGAACGATCAGTCGCGCGAGCTTCAAGGGCGGAGATTTTTTCTACGAGTTTCTCGACGTCGACAATCGCGGCTACGTCTCGCTGACCGACGTGAGTGAGTTTCTCCAGACCGCGCCGTTCGCGAACGCTCGTCGAAAGGCGAGGCGGATGGTCGCCAAGCTCGATGCCAATCGAGACGGCTTGCTGTCGAAAGACGAGCTCTCTCCCAAGACCGCGGCGAAGTGGCTTTCCTGCGACGAGAACCACGACGCTCGACTCTCGCGCCTCGAAATCGCTCGTTGCTACTCAGCGCAAGCGAAGGCGCGTCGCGCGGCAACGCTCACCGCGAGCGATACCCGTGGCGTCCAACGCAAGGCGAAATCAGCACCATTCTTGGCGGCGGCACCGCTGCTCCAGTCGCTCGCAACCATCGACTGGGCATGCGTCCTGAACAGTCCGTGGCGCGCCGACTACTTTGCTCTCGGTGACTACAAGGCCATCGAAAAGGACCCAACGATCAAGCCCTACGCCAGCGAATGCCTCTTCACCTTGAATCGCGACTACAGCAAAAAACCGATGCCGCCCTCGAGCGCATCGGAGGTCGTGGTGCGGTACACGGGGCCCATCGATTTGCCCGCGAATGGAATCTACGAGCTCGCGTATCGCTTTGACGGCAAGGCCATCCTCAAGGTCGACGGCGCGCTTCTTCCACCACTTCTCGGCCCCACCGCCGAGGCCGCGTACGGTGGCGCGACACCGAAGTACGCCGGCACGTTCAAGTGGTCACTCAGCCCGGGCAAGCACACCGTCACCGCCTATTACTTCGGCATCGCCTCGCCAGGCTTTGCGTCGCTTGCATTCAAGCTCATCAAAGAGCAGCCCGTGCCCGCTCCGGCCGTCGTGTGCAAGGACCACCAATGGAAGGCTTCCTTCTACAACCCGACGAGTGGAGCGCTCCTCGGTGCAAAACCAGCACTGGTGCGATGTGACGACGCCATCGACTTTCAGTGGACGCCAGGCACGTCGCCCGGCCCCGGCGTTAAGGGAACCGACTGGATCGCGAAGTGGACGCGCAACCTCGGCCTGTCGGCGGGACAGAGTCGGCAGTTCGAGCTCTCGTCGTACCCCGCCGCAACGGTCATCGTCGATGCAAAGCCGATCGTCGACAACCTCTGGTCATCCGACGCCGCCGGATACTCCTACGGGAGCTACACGGCATCGGCCGGAAAATCGGGAAAGGCCGAAGTGCAATTCTCAACGGCAGGCGGCAGCAGCGAAGAGGCGTGGCGTCTTCACGTCGCGGTGGCCGACTGCAAAAATCCATTCAGCGCGGGCTGCGCACAAAAGGACATCGTTCACGTCCCGATCAATGATCCGACCCACATCCTGAGCTCTCGCCGACTGATCGAGACGATCGACCTGAAGGTCGACACGATGAAAGACAAGAACGACCCAACGGGTTCGACCGTGTATCCGCACAAGGTCGACTACACGTGGAAGTTCTACGGCGGCGCGAACGCCACGAGCGTCCGTTTTCATTTCAAGAAGTTCAAGCTAGTTGGCGTAACCAACAAGCTTGTCCTCTCGTCCGAGAGCGGGTCGGTGGCGCAGACCTTGACCGGATACGGACCAATAGACGGATGGAGCGCGCCCGTCTTCGGCGACGTCGCGAATCTTCGGCTCGTCACCGACGGTGCAAATCAGTCGTCCGGTGGCTTCGCGATTGACACCGTCGAAGTGTCGCGCGTCGACCAGGCAGACACGAGCGTCAAGGTGCTTGACGAAACGAATAGGGAGTGGAGCGGCCTTGTCAAACCCGGCGCAACGGTGGCCTACGCCATCGCGCTGGGCGACGGCCTTCACGATTTCTTTGTGCAGATGCCAAAGGGTTCGAACGTGGATCTGTGCGTGCGGGAGGGGCTTGTCGAGCCGAAGTTCGTATCGTGCGTCGGCGCGGCGGTCGGTCCTCAGACGAGCAAAGTCGTGTCGCTCGATGTTGCAGGGCCGCACTACTACACGGTGATCGTGAAGAACAAGGGGCCGAAGGTTCGTCCGTATACGTTCATGGTCAATCGCGTCGCGAATGTCTTCGACGTGGAAGTCGAGTTTGACTGGACCGTGCCGGGCAACAAAATCGGCGCAAAGAAATGCCAACTCGAGGAGCTCTTTCGCCGTTCGTCGGAGCGCTTCTACGGCGTGACCGACGGCTTCATGCGCTTTGGTAAGGTCAAGTACTGGCTTCAGACGTGCACAAATGAAATGGTCGATGTTACATTTTACGAGAACGATGCGATTCCCGTGTCATCCATTTTCTGGGGGACGCAGGCGGACGACGTCAAGATGTTCCAGAACCAACTTCGGCACTACGCCGATGGCGAAGCCTGCGCCGCGGAGCCAGGCGACAAGAGCGGCCAGGGTGCGTCGTCGTTCCTCGTGCATGAGTGGGGGCACTACGCGTTCTGGCTTGGCGATGAGTACCTCCACAATGCGGGTGGCGGGGCGCACCAACAGTGCCCTCACTCGCTCATGAGCATGGGGTGGAACCATCAGTACGAGTTCTGCACCGCGTTGACCCATCTGCCGAACCCGGGGCCAGGCACGTCGATTCTGAGTCAGGGGAAGAACTCGGTCTGGTCGTCACTGCACGACGACACCGACGTGCCCGAGCGCAAACTGTCGCCAAGCCCGCACGTCTTTGAGCCGTCGGCAATCGGCGAGACCGTGGTGTTCGATCAGCAGTGGGAGTGTCCGTGACGGCGAAGGGACCGCATCGGCGCGACGGCTACCGTTACCGCGCCGAGGACGGGCGGTTCTGCATCGACATCCAACTGAAAACCTCACGCCAGCTCTTCGACGGGCGCGATCCGGCACCGTTTCGCGAGCGCGATCTCGATGAGCACGCCGTCGATTACCTCGTGGGCGCGGTGTTGGAGCTTCCTCGGAACGCGGCCGTCAAGCTGGTTTTCTGGATCTCCGATGAGCCCATGCCACAGCTCCCCGACGCGACCCTCATCGAAGCCGTGCGAGCGCACTTCGGCCACGAGGAGGCTCACCTCGATCGGAAGCTGCGCCAGCACTTCCGGCGTGGACAGCTCTTCCTCTTGGTCGGGCTCACGGTGCTCGTCGCATTCCTTACGCTCGCGGAGCTGACTTCGGCAATGCCCCCGGGACACGTGCGGCAGGTCTTCCGCGAGGGGCTCGTCATCACCGGGTGGGTGGCCATGTGGCGACCGCTGGAAGTGCTGCTCTACGACTGGTGGCCACTTCTGCAAGACCGCCGACTCCGACGGCGCCTACGCGAAGCGCCGACGGAAGTGCATCACGCGCGAGCACCGGAGGGCGCGGCTACTTGCCTCTCGGCACGACGATCTTCTTCTTAGCCGCACGTGCAGCTTTGCCTGACGTCGAGATCTTAATAATGCTCGCTATCATCTTCTTGACGGCCCCCTTGGTGACCTCGTCCGCGTCCTCGTCCTGCTCGTTGATGAGAGCCAACGCCGTGTCTTTGAACGCAGGCGCCTTGCACTCGATTTTCTTCGACTGCCCAAGATGGGCGGCCACGACGCAGGAGAGACTGCTCAGGATTCCCGACGCGCCGGATGGGGTGATGATGTGGTGGACGTCCTTCGCGGGGTGCTTCCCAGTCGTATGCTCAATGTAACCCGCATACCCCTTGATCAACTTACCGACGAACGGCTGCGACTTGAATTTGCACCGGTTCAGATCGCGCTCGGTGCCAAGCAGGGCCGTTGAAGCGGGCGTGGCGAGGTCAAAGACTTTGCCGGAGATGCTGTCCTCAAACGAAGTGTCTTGCAGCCACAACGGTTTGCCGTTTGACGTGTGCCCGACCTCCGCAAGCTTCACCTTGAGTTTCGCATCAAGGCTCTTGCGATTGCTGGAAGGGGTGAGGGCGAGTGAGGCTGTCACCTTGACCGCGTGATTCCCCATATAAGAGTCGCCACCACTGTGGCCTGGAAAAGGAATCACCTTGTCCGCCCCGTTGAGCAGCGACCATCCGTTCGCCCCGTCGACAGTTAGCGTCTGAGGGGCCCCAGGGATGGTGACGCCTTCGCAACTGGACGTGTATCGCTCCGGGATGGCGGCGTATTGATCCGCCAGGCTCCAGAGCTTCCACTTCTCATAGACCGCAGAGCACTTGGTACCAAAGTTCGTGTCGCAGCCCTTGGCGTCCTTGCGGAGCTGCACGAGGTCCGCCATGTACTTTGCTTTCGCGCCCTTGAGGATGGCAAAGCGAATATCGCTCAGTGCCTTTGTCGACCCAAGCGCAAACAACGATTTGTTGACGGTGATAAAGTCCAAGTCGGCAATGAGCGCCATATGCCCATAAGCAACGTCGACGAGCTGTTGGAGCATCGTCTCGTTGGTAAACGCGAGTGCGCTGCCCTGTTGCCATCCCGTCACGATGTCCTTAAACGGGACCGCGATGACCTTCACTGTTTTCTTTTTTGAGGTCTTGGGAAACTTGTCGTACTGCTCAAGGAATCCCCCCATGGTCTGAACCGCCGCGCTCCCCTCGGTGGTCGCGATCTTGATGTCGAGCTTGTCCATCGAGTCGGTCTTCTTGTATTTGCTGAGGGTGGTTAACGCGGCCTCTACGCCGCCGGTTTCGAACGCGACCTTCAGTGCAGTTGCCAAATCGAAGTCGATCGCGGTGGTCGCTTTGCTAATTTCCCACTGAGCGGTGCCATAAAATTCCTTGCCCTCCTGGCGGCCGACCACCAGGAAGTCGCCACAGCTCGCCTTGATCTCCTCGGGGCTTTTGCCTGCGAATTCCGGCTTGAGCGTGATGTCGCCGTCAATGAAAGAAGGCGCATCGAGATCCATGTAGGCCGCCAGGACGGTTTGTTTGAAGAGGTTCGTCGACACTTCCTTCGCGAAGGTCATCTTGAAGTCGAAACCCACTGTCACGCCGCTGATCGCCAGGTCAAAGCCAGCGGTCACACCCAAATCCATTCGATCCAATAACTCTGAATTGTTGAGGACTTGGTAGAACGAGTTGGTCACGCCTCCGCCGATACCTGACGAGCGCCCAGGTCCGAATTGGACGCAGACCTTCGGCCTGTATTGTTTCTCAACGCTGGCGTAGCCGCTGCCTAGAGGCGCGGGACCGATGGGTCGCAGCTCAAGGGTCTGTTCAAATGCGTGCGCTGGGCAAGCTAGTCCGAGCAGCGCAAGGGCGCCCAAAACCGTATGTGCAATGTGTCTCATGCGATCCTCCCAACGGTCCACAACGGCCGGTTTCCAGGATTCTTAAGGAAGGGAGCGCCCTAAAGCCCCAAAACCTCAAGCTCGAGCAGCTCAGCCGGGCGCGTGGCATCGTCCGAGTCGACCACCGCGAGCCACCTGCCGCGGTCGTGGATGAGCCCCTCGATCTTCGCACACACCAAATCGCCGTTCGCCTCGCGCACCAGGCCGTAGCGAGGCGCGTGATCCAACACGCCAATCGCAACGCCCGCGACCGGACCGTCTTGCACCGCGTCCGGTGACGCCTCGGCAGCGGCCACGTACACCAAGCGATCGCCAAAACGTGCGGCATCGGTGAACGTCAATCGCGTGCCATCGACCACACCGAGCTCGTACGCGCAAACCCTCTCGACGGCCGGCGATGGGCGCGACACATCGTCAAGGTACTGAACCAATGCTTCCGCGCCGATCCTGCACGTTGCATTCATGGGCCCACGCAATTCCGTACGCGCACCGTTGCCACGGTTGAAGAGCACGACCTCGTCGCCAATCGCAACGGCCCCCTCAAGGTTGAGCTCGCTTCCTGAAAAGTCAGCCCTTTTTCTCAGCGATCTATACAGCGCATGCGCAGTTACCATTCGCTGCCCTTGTTCGTCGAGCATGACAACTTGCTCACGCTCGGCCGTCGAACCCGAGCCAAACGCGAGGAACACCTGCCTCTCGCCGACGCTCACAACAGTGCACGCTTCGAGATCGAGCTTGTGGTGCTTGTTTCCGCGGGTGTCATCAAAGAGGCGCACGTCGCCCTCTCCACGCGGTAGCGCGATGGGATGCACCTGCCCTCTCGCATCAATCGATGCGAGCCAGTTGGCGTCGTCTTGCACCACCATGAGCTGCTCGCCCCAGCGGGCAATCGCCGACGCTGCGCGTACGAACGCCGGTCGATCTTCGCGACTGTCTTCACCGGTCGCATAGAGCAGCGGCGTGCGGCTCCGGACGGTGATGACGATCGAAGGGTCAAGCGTCGCGACAATCAACTTGATTAACCAAACAGGTGGTAAAAGGCCGCAAGCGCCTCGTCGAGCTTGTCGGGCTGCGTGCCGCCCGCCTGCGCCATGTCAGGGCGACCACCGCCGGAGCCACCGACAATTTCGGCAACTTTCTTAATCAAGTCGCCTGCCTTGTAGCGATCGAGGAGCGACTTCGAGACGGTGAGGACCAGCGACACCTTCCCTGCCCCTACTGCTCCAACCAACACGACAGCGTCGACCAACTTGTCGCGCAGCTTGTCGGCGAGCTCACGCAGCGTCGCCGCGTCGGCAACGGGCGCCTTGACACTGACGGCCTTGCCACCGGGAATGTCGCGCGCACTGGCGAGCATGGCCTCGAACCCTCCCCCCGATGAACCGGAGCCGCCCATTGCAACCTGGCGCTTCAGATCGGCGACTTCCCTTTCGAGCGCACGCTCATGGTCAAGCACCTTGTCTAGTTTTTCGGGAAGCTCGAGCGTGTTGGTTTTCAGCGTCTTGGCCGCAGCCTTAAGCGTGCCCTCGACTTGACGAACGTAACGAAGCGCGTTGAGTCCGGTGGTCGCTTCGATGCGGCGCACGCCGGCTGCGAGGCCGCCTTCGCTCATAATTTTGAAAAGACCGATTTCACCGAGCGCTCGGGCATGCGTTCCGCCACACAGCTCGACCGAATCGTGCGTCATGGTCAGCACGCGGACGACGTCGCCGTACTTCTCTTCGAACATCGCCATTGCGCCCCTCTTGCGGGCCTCGTCCATCGAGAGCACCTCTGTAACGACAGGCGCGTTGCCGAGAATCTTCTGGTTGACCAGGTCTTCGATGCGACGCAACTGCTCGTCGGTGACGGCGGCGCCATGTGAGAAGTCGAAGCGCAACCGATCGACGCCAACGAGCGAGCCCTTTTGCGTGGCCGAATCACCCAAGACGGTGCGGAGGGCCCAGTGCAGAAGATGCGTCGCGGAGTGATTGCGCCGCGTGGCTGTGCGCGCATCATGATCGACGGAGAGGGCGACTTTTGCGCCGTTTTGTATCGAACCGTCAATCACCTTGCCAAAGTGAACCACGAGGCCGTTCATGGGCTTTTGGACGTCGTGGACTTCGACTGCAAACGATCCGTCGCAGCTACGAATGGTACCGCGATCACCGGCTTGGCCGCCTGACTCGCCGTAAAATGGCGTTTCGTCGGTTACAATTGCGACCTCGGCTCCAACGTCGGCTTGCTCAACAAGCGCAGCCGACGCGACCAGCGCGAGCACCGTCGCGTGGCATTCTTCGCGTTCGTATCCGGTGAAGCGGACGCCATCGGGCTTTGCAGCACGCACCGCTTCGAGCGCCGCTCGCCACACGTCTTCGACGATTGCGTCGCCGACCTTTGACCCTTCGCTTCGCTTGCGT
>CAMBEV010000118.1 GCA_945865595.1 Nannocystis exedens
ATCGGGAAAATAGTCACCGTTGGGCAGCACGAGGTCGGCGGCTCCGAGGGCCTCTTCCCAGTCGTCAAAGAAGCGAGCAAGCGTCGTGACGATGGCGCGGCGAGCAGCCTCTGACGGCAGTTCCATGGGGGCTTACGTTAGCACCATGGCAAACGCGCGGCGATCGTGTCGCTCACGCTTCTCAGCGATAAACGCACGCGCGAGGCTGTCGGCGAGCTCGTCTTGCGCGGCCAGTCTTCGGTCGCCCGAGCGCCGATCCCGCAACGCTTCGCCGAGCGCGTGCGGCGAGATGTACGCGACACCGGAACGTTCGGCCATGAGGGCATGCGTGCCGCACAGGAAGCACGCCTCGCCCGAACGAAGGGCGAAGCGCGTGAGGCCGCGCGCGTCAGAGAAGTCGCAAACAACGCAACGGTGGATCATGCGCGAAAGTGTCGCGCCCCTTGAGCCTCACGGACCACTTTTCAGCAAATCAACGTGGTGATCCGCTTGTTGAAGTCCAGCAAATCCGCCGCGTCACGCATGCCCCGACACAAACTAGCGAGGCGGATCGGCGTCGCAGCCCAGCCGCAAGTCAACCTGCGCCTTGTTGTCGGCTTGAACCGTTTTGCAAGTATCCGCGCAGAAAATAATACGCTTCGGGCTGGTGTTGTCGTCGAAGTACCAGCTCTGGGGGTAGAGCTCGCACTTCGAGATATCGGTCACGCGCCCAAGCGGGGTGCCGGTTGGTGAACCGCCAGCGGTATAAACCACAACCACCTTGTTGGGGTCGGCGGTGCCGGCTTCGGGCGTGGGCACCTGGTACTCGCAGGCAAGACGCTCTCGAATGTTGTTCGCGAAGTTGTCGAGCACGCCGGAGTAGTCCGTCTTGCAAACTGAATCGATCAAACCGCCCGTGGTGTACGAAAGGCGTTGGTACTCGAGCCCAGGATTAACAGCCCCAGAGCAATAGCTCGTCGACTGATTCGCCGTGCCTTCCTTCCAGCCGCAGATGCTGTTGAAGGTGTACCTACGCTTCGTTGCGTCGCCGAACATGCCGGTGGGTGTCTTGGCGAAGAGCTGCTTCTCGAAAGTATCGGACGTGACGTAAGGCGCGCGCGCATCGTCGTCGGTAACCTCGATGAACACTTTGAAGGCATCGAAGCGAATGTAGTTTTTCCACGACGTGTCGTAGGACGACAGAATCAGCGAGAGCGAGTCGCTGCTCTGCACGCCCGAAGTGCCCATGCTTGGGTGATAGAACGTCGGTGGGTTGTCCGAGCAGTTGGCGCCCCCGAGCGGTTGCGGCACGCAGATCTGCAAACTGCCGGTGCCCTTGGCGACCAAAAACACCACACGGTAATCGAGCCCGCTGCTGCCGATCTTCGAGGCGAAGGTATTCACGTTCGCTTTGACCTGCGCCATCTCGCTGCTCATGCTGCCCGAGTTGTCGATCACGAAAATGATGTCGACCGGCACCTTCCCCGCGGTGACCTGAACGGCGGCACACTCTTTCGACGCATCGGCGTCGGGGACTTCTGCGTCGCCGAAGCTCATGCCTGTGTCGGGCCGCGGAACCGTCGCGTCGCCGTTCACGTTGCTTCCGCTATCCGGGAAGCGTCCATCGCTTGGTGTCGAACTGCAAGCGGCCGCAACGAGCGCGCCCGCTCCAACCAAAGTCGTAATCCCGATGAACGTTCTACCCAAAGCCATATTGCCTCCCAAGTTTCCCAGACGAAGCCCGCCACGGGAGGGTGGCTTGCAAGCTGCACTTCGTCAATCTTCTTTCGCGTCTCGATAAATTGATCGCGCGTCACTGCACACGAGCGCGCTCCGACCGGATCGCCTATCCTTCCGCCTCATGGAGGCCTCCTTTTGAAGGTGCTGATCGTCGAAGATGACCAGAAGCTTTCGCGATTCGTTTCGCGGGTGATGACCGAAGAGGGGTACCAGCCCGACCTCGTGACCTCTGGCGAAGAGGCAATCGCCCAAGGAAAAACGGGGCTCTACGACCTTGTACTCCTCGACTGGATGCTTCCCGACGGCGATGGCCTTCACGTTTGCCGCGAGCTTCGACGCCTCGGTTACGTGGGGCCGATCCTCATGCTGACGGCGCGAGGCGAGTTGCGCGAAAAGGTACTCGCTTTCGATGCGGGCGCAGACGACTACCTCGTGAAACCATTCGAGGTGGAGGAGCTGGTCGCCCGCGTGAAGGCGCTGCTGCGTCGCACGGCGGGGTTCGCATCACTCACCGTCGGCGATCTTGCGATCGATCGGCTCTCTCGAAAGGTGTCGTTATCGGGCAAGTTTCTTGACCTTACGACCAAGGAATACACGCTGCTCCTCTATCTTGCGGCATCGTCGGACGGCAAGCCGGTCGGGCGCACCTCGCTGCTCGCCAACGTGTGGGACCTCTCGTTCGATCCGAGCTCCAACCTCGTCGAGGTTCACATCAGCCGACTTCGCGACAAGTTGGGGGAGCACGCCTGGATGGTCGAGACCGTGCGCGGCGTGGGATACAGGCTCCGTGCCACGCAAGCCTAAAGACGGCATGAGCTTCCGTCAGCGCATCGTCGCGCTGGTCTGCCTTGTCACCCTTCTCGTGATGGGCGGCGCGTTTGCGGGCGTCGGTCGGCTCTTTGTGCGCTCGCAGCTGCAGCGACTTGACGCGGCCTTGCTCAGTCTCGCCCACGAAGAGGCCACGCACCTTTCGTCAACAGGATTTACCTTTTCGCCCGAGCCTAGTCTCGACGTCGACGATACTGGACCCCTGCTTAAGCACGGCGCGGTCTATGACGATCACGGAAAGGTTATCGCGCTCGTTCACTTTGATGCGGCGCCGCCGCCATCCGCTGCGCTTGCATCATCGAAACTGGGCAAGCCTTTTGACTTCGAGCTTCGCGGCGAGCCTTTGCGTGGCGTCGTGATCTCCATCCCAGCCCACCCGAGCAAACGGTTGCTCATGGCCGTGACATTAAAAGACATGCAAGGTGACGAAGCGCTCATTCGTCGCTCGATGGCGCTCGCTGTACTGGTCGCGGTCATTTGGGTAGGCGGGCTCGTGTCGTACATCGTCGGTCGCTATACGCGAGGCCATCGTGCGATCGCCGAAGTCGCGCGCAGGGTTTCAGACGGAGACCTTTCAGTCCGCGTGGGGCACGCTGCTCACGACCCCGAAGTTCAACCCGTGGCTGCTGATATCGATCACATGGTGGAACGTCTGCAGGTGCTCGTTTCCTCGCAGCAGCAGTTCATCGCACACGCGGCACACGAGTTGCGCTCGCCGCTAACTGCGCTCTATGGCGAGCTTCAGCTCGCACTTCGCAAACCGCGATCGGCCGAAGAATACCGTGAGGCGTTGCAAGAGTCGCTCGATTCGGCGCGTCGCCTTCGCGATCTCGCGGAGAGCCTGCTTGCACTTGCACGCCTGGGTGGCGCAGAGGTCGGCGTTCCCACGCGAGTTGCGCTCGGTCCGCTCGTTGACCATGTGATGGCACAGGTGGCGCGGCTTTCTCAGCCGGGTCGGGTGGTGTTTGAAAACCACATAGCGGGCGATGCCGAGACGATCGCGCGCGAGACCGATCTCGAACGGCTGTTTCGCAACCTGCTCGAGAACGCGACGAGGCACACACCAAAGGGTAGTCGCGTTCGGGCAAGGTCGCATGTGGACGCCTCGTTCATTTACTTGACTATTTCTGACGAGGGTCCGGGAGTGCGGGCCGAAGACCACGATCGCATCTTCGAGCCGTTCTATCGCGCGGCAGCGACCCGGGCAGTCATCCAAGAGGGTGCAGGGCTGGGACTTGCGATCAGCAAAGAAATCGTACGCGTTCACCGCGGTGAGCTGTCTCTGGTGTCGCCAGAACCCGGTGACCTGGCTGGCGCATGCTTCAGGGTTGCACTGCCAAACCTGGCGTCGGTTGAGCGACGTTCGATAGCCTGATCGATGTGAGGCAGAGACTGCGCGAAGCTTGGCACGTCGTTTCGCTGACGATACCGTCGCTTCCATGACCGAGTCTTCGTCCTTGCGAAAGAAGCGGCGCATGCCCGCGCTGATGTTTTTCGCGCTTGCGGCTTGTGTGTGCCTGCTTGTCTTCCTTGCGCGCAAGGTCGGTGCTCAAGAGCCGGCGGCGCGAGGCAAAAGCGATCGACTCACATTACGAATGGCGGCGCATGTGCTTCCGCCTGCGAGTGCTTCTCCTGCGGATGGGGGTGAGGCATCGCCTGCCGCGTATGAAGAACCCCTCGAGTACGCCAAAGTGGGCCCCGAAGGAGGCGTGCCCGTTCATCGCGAGGGTCCCTTCAAGTCGCCGTTTGCCCACCCGAAGTTCGGAGGTCCCGCCGTCGTGAAAGTCGGCATGTTGCTGACGAACGTTCGCAACTACGACATTCAGAAAGGCACGTTCGACGCCGACTTCTTTCTGACGTTCACCAGCGACAAGGCCATGCCGCCAATGGAGCCGATTTTCACCAACGGCAAAGTTGATCACAAGGAAGTGATGGCCGATAAGCCGACGTTCAAAATGTATCGCTTCTTGGGCAACTTCTCGTCGCCCCTCGATTTGCACGACTATCCGTTCGATACGCAAGAGCTCGCAATCGAGATTGAGGACGACGATAACGGGACGGATCAGATCAAGCTCGTTGCAGACGACCACCACACCAACTTAGACGTCGGCTTTCACGTGCCGGGGTGGAACGTCGCCTACACGGAGGCGCGCGTGCTCAACCACTACTTCCCCGACCGCTTCGAGCACGATGATATGTACTATTCGCGTTACATTTTCAAACTGGGTATCGCGCGTTTTGGCACCAGCGCAGTCTTCACCGTGTTTGTGCCCGCTATCGTCATTGTGCTGATTTCGCTGTCGGGCCTTTGGTACCCGCGCGACGAGCTCGAAGTGCGAGCGAATGCGACAACGCCCATGCTCGCGGCGGCCGTTCTCTTTCACTTCGCCCTCATGCAGTCGTTGCCCGCAACCGCATACCTGACACGCGCGGACAAGCTGATGATGGCGGTGTACGCCATCTTGGCGTTGCACATGCTTATCACTTGGCTCTGGTTCGTCTTCGACGAGAAGCACACCCTCCGCATCATGCGGGTCGGCAAGTGGGTTGGCGCGCCCCTCACCCTTGCGGTTCTTCTCGCGGGGATGTTCCTATGACGAGCAAGCCGACGCGCTGGTCAAGCATGTTTCCTATGACGCTTGCGTCTGCACTCGCTCTGCTCACCTCGTGCAAGAAAGAGGCACGCTGGTTCGACGCGCAAGTTGAACTCACACGAGTGGATGTCGTGCGTCGCGACGACAAAGGCCGGCCGATGACTAAAGATGTCGAATTTTCTTACTTCACTTGTCCGGGTCATCAGCTTGAAGTGATTCGCGGCGGCACTGAGTTCGCAGAATGCATGGATCGCTACAAGGTCGGCGACAAGGTTCCCGTCAAGATTGAGTCCCACTGGCTAAAAGAGGGGCACTGGGACTGGGATGTCCAAGCGCTGGGGGTGTGCAAGCGCCCGCCCGAAGAAGGTGATGAAGCCTCATTCGACACCGTGCAAGAATGTTCAGACATGACGGTCTATGGTGCCAAAGTTGGCTTCCACTGCAAGCGGATCCCGGAGAAGCACCTACTCCAGAAGTGCCCCTGGTTCGGGCGTTAGTTCACGCGCTTGACCATTACGGGGACGGAATCGTGCCTCGCTGCTCGAGCGGCGCGGTGCCCTTGCGTTTGAGGTCGAATGCCCACGTTCCGAGCAAGTACACGAACTCTTGCGTATAGCTGCCTTGGTCGAGGGGCATGTCACGTTCGTAAGCGAGATGAAACTCGAAGGGCTCAAATCGCACGATCACCTCAGGCGTGAGATCGAGCTCGGTGGGACGCACGACGTTTGCCGCCGTGCGGTCGGTGAAAAATGTCGTGTCGATTCCGAACGACAGGTGATCGTGCAAGACCGAGAGTTCGGTGTGAAAGCCGTATCGAAGAAGCGCGCGGCCCGTGTTGTCGGGGCGTGCGAAGTAGGTGGGGTTCAAGGCGAAACACCCCAGCGTGAGCCAACCTGAAATGTCACCACCGACGAGCGATTTTTCGAGCTTGGGCCACAATTTCGCAAGCGAATAGAGGTAACGCGCGCGCGCATCGATGTATTTCTGCTTGTTCGGCCCTGAAATCGCAGCGCGGGCGTATCCGCCCTGGTCGAGCGGGGCGTCGACTTCGTACCGCACACCGAACTCGACGGCGCCTGGTCCCGTATCCCAAGTGGAGGTGAGGCCGACGATCATGTCGAACTCAGAGGGCGCTAGCTTGCGGGCACCACCCGCAAGCTTGTCGGTAAACAAGTTGACGTCGATGGGGATCGAGAGGCGCCTTCCGATCAGGTCAACGTCAGCGTGCAGCGCATAGCGAAAGAGCGCAATGCCGCTGTTGTCGGGTCTCGCAGCGTAGCTTGGGTTGTAGAGCGAGACACCAAATGAAGCAGCACCGGATACATTGAAGCCGGTGTCCGCACCGTCGACGTCACCCCCGTGCGCACTCGCCTGCTTGTCGAGCGCGTGAGCGGACGATGCGATGACCGAGATTGCGGCAGCGGCGACTACTGAGCGCATCGCTTTGCCGGAGGGATTTCGTAGTTGAACCATGCGCTCGGGTTCCCTTCTTTGCCGTCCATGGCCGCGCGGGCGACGTTGTACATCTCACGGGCAGTGACGTAATGGAGCTTCCACTTCGTCCCATCGTTGTACTGCTCACCGAGCGCCTCATGAAAGCGCACCATGGTGTCACCAAGCATGACGGCCGCGTTCTTCTCAGGCGCCCCGTGGGAATGCAGCTTGACGAAAATCCACTCCGGCCGACCGTAGACCGAGACCTCTTGGGATGCCCATGTGTGGGCGCGTTCAATCGTTGGCGGATCGCTTCCATCAAGCGCCGCACTCTCGATGCGAACGCCGAGTTTTCCCGGTCGCTTGGCCAATGCGAGCGGGCCCTGAAGCAAAAGCACGCGATTTTGAGCCGGGCTGCCGACACGGGCCATCACGCCCTCTTCATAGCAGCGTTTCTTTTTTACACTTGACGGATAGTAAATTCTATTGACCATGTTGGGCTGACACGAGTCGGGCGCACTCGGGAACGTGAAGTCCGCGTAGCAGCCCAGTTCGTGGAGGAGCTCGACTTCGTCATCCACGCCGCACCACTTGCCGTCTCGTCTTCCGTTGGCAAGCGCCCAGTTGCCGTGAATGAAGCTCCAACGAAGTTGACCATCAACGCGCGGAAGTACTTGGTGGCGGTCGAGGCAATCGAGCGTGGCAAGGTACTTGTCGCGAACGGTGGCGCGCGTGTCGTTGTCGTGGTGCAGGTGCACTTCAACGTCACCAAACCCGCCTGACACGAGGTCCTCGAGCATACTGAGGAACGAGGCGTCGTATTCCTCGCCGGGGAAGAAAAACGAATGCCGTGGGTGCCTTCCATCCGCATCCGTAAAGCGCCTTGCCAATTCGGGGTAGCGCTCGTGCCACGCCCTGACGCGTGCCTTGCCGACATCGAGCGAGACGCGCCCATGCAATGGCTCGTAGTGGTCGCAAATCGCAAAGAGCAGGTGCTTCGTTCCGTGGGCCTTCGGCCACAGCTTGCGCTCGGCGCGGTCGCGCAGCCACCCGCCTGCCCAGAGGTGCATCTCTTTGCTGGCAAGTGCCCGAACCGGACTAAGCCAGGCTGGCAAGACTGCAGGGTCGAGCTGCCAGAGTGGCTTCATCACGTTAGTCGCCTCCGGCTCAGACTACTTTGCCGCGTCCCACAAGATGACGCCGAGCGTTTTTCGTTCACCAAGTTGACGGACTGTGTCACGAAGATCGTTGCCGCTTGACTGATTGGCGCGCGCGACGACGATCATCGCGTCGACTGAGTTTTCGATCACGTTTGCGTCACCGGAACCCAGCACGCTCGGGCCGTCGACAACGAGAAAGTCATAACCGCGACCGAGGAAACCGATCGCGTTCTGAAAGTGGGTCGAATGGAGCGTTTCAGGGAACCCTGGTTCGGCGGGTGATTCGGCGAGCACGTGGAGCGCGGGGCCAAGCGCTACGACGCACCATGGCTCCATGCTGCCGCGCATCTTGCGCACCAGCTGCGCGCTGAAGCTCTGACCCTGAGGGACGTCGAAGCCGAGAATCTTTGCGAGAGAGGGCCTTGCGATATTCGCCTCAACGAGCAGGACGCGGGCCCGCTGTGACTCGGACAACACGAGGGCGAGTTGCGTGGCGAACGTGCTCTTGCCTTCGTTGACGCGCGCGCTGGTTACGCCGAAGATCCACATGCCCTCGGCGCGGCGCTGCTCAAGGCGATGGCGAATGATGCGCAACTGGGCTGAAGCCTCGGTGCTCGTATCGCCGAGCATGACAAGGACGTCGCTATTGGGTGGCGATGCCCAAGCCGTGACGACCTGCACGGGCGAATCGCCGTGATGGTACTGCTCAATATCGCTGCGATGAACAATCGCAGTTCGATCGTCATTCAATACGTTTCATCTCCATGTCGCATCGTCGGCAGGCAGCCTCTCTGATTATACGACGCCTTACCAGGACTTGAATAGGTCAACCTGTCAGGTCCCCTGCCCGCGCGGGAAGACGCTCGGGGGCGCTCCAATCGGGGGCCCGTAAGTACTTTAATAGCCCCGCGCCAAAGCCCAGGCCGTGCGCAAGGTGAACCACGGGAAAAACGGTCCACACCACTGGAATCGCCCCAAGGCCAGCTTTGCGTCCGACGCGAATGGCCTCGATACCGGTGAGCACCGCATAGGCGCCAACCGCCCACGGCAAGACGGGATGGAGCGAAGGCACCACGAGCAGGGTGACGCCGGAGACGACCACGAGGAACGGAATCGCCGGACGAAGGGAAAGGAACTTGCCGTGTTTGAGGAGCGTGCGCGCTCGACCCTGGCCGTACTTAAAGTACTGCTTGGCAAGGCCGCTCACGGAGTCGCGCGGGTAGTAGAAGACGTGAATCTTCTTGCTGAGGTAGACGCCGCCACCGAGCTCGTGAATGCGTTGGTTAATCTCGGCGTCTTCATTCGTCACCGCACCGGGATCAAAGAGACCCGCGGTCTCGAAGACTTCGCGCCGAAACGCACCCGGGAAGACGCTCTCGACCCAACCTTCGTTATCTGGATCGCGGTACTTAGAGCCGCCCACTGCGAGCGGGCTGTCGAGCGCGGCGCATAGCGCACGTTGGAAGAACGACTTGGACTTAGTGCGGGCAGCACCACCAACGTTTTGCGCGCCCGTTTCTTCGAGGACCTCGACGCACGTTCGCACGAAGTCGGGCGCGTAGTCGGCGTGCACGTCCATGCGGATGATAATGTCACCCTTCGCGCTACGAATTGCGGCGTTCATACCTGGCGCTTGGATGCGGTCGGGATTGTCGATCAGCACGACGCGGGG
>CAMBEV010000119.1 GCA_945865595.1 Nannocystis exedens
GTTCCCCAGGATGGGCGACAGCTTCGAGACGACCTTCGCCAGGTTCACCGCCGCGGCAGGCGTCACGGGAGCGCTGATGGTGAGGAGGTCAAGAACGTGACCTCGAAGCCCTGCGAGGTGCTTGCTCGCGACCTTGATCGCCGTCTGTGTGTCCATCTTCGTCATCGCGCGCGGCTCCCGTGGAAGTCCTTCAAGAGAGCCGCCGGCGCGACACCGAGTGCGCGCGCGATGCGAAGTACGTTGAGGAGACCGACGTTCCTCTCGCCGCGCTCGACGCCCCCGAGGTACGTCCGGTGCATCCCGGCGCGGTCCGCGAGATCCTCCTGTGACACGCCGAGCCGTTCGCGCTCTGCGCGCACCCGGGCACCGAAGCGCTGGAGGTCCGTCTGGCTCACAGCGCGCATCCTCTCGCCATGATGCCTATCGGTCTACAGCCTATGAGTATCGTTCGCGATCGCGCGGCTTGCCGACGGTTCGCGTGCAAGCGCGTGGGCGCGGCGACGGGCCCTGCGTCAGCACGGGCTGTTTTGGAGGCCGACAACGGCACGGTAAAAGGCAGGACCGAGGTGCTGGGGGTGGAATCCGAAGCGTCCCGGATCTCGATGAAGAAGCAGAGTCCTCGGGCGGACAGACGGCCTGCGCTGTTGAACGAAGCCGCTCCGCGGCGGGGGTTGTGCACGGCGACGGTGTTCCGAGGCTGACGGCGTAGACGCAGCGGCCTTCTCGCGTGCTTCGAGTGTCGCGCCGAGAGAAGGGGCAACCTCCCTTGAAAACCGGTGTTCACAGCACCGCCACCAAGGAGGTTCCCAATGGGTCAACTACGCGACAGGATGATGCACGATCTCGAACTCGGCGGCTACGTGCCGAAGACGCGGCTCATCTACCTCAACGCGGTCCGCGACTTCGCCGCGTTCTTCAAGCGCTCGCCGGCGGAGCTGGGTGCAGACGACGTGCGGACGTGGGTTGGGCGTCTGACGAAGGAAGGCGGCATCGGTCCGCAGCGCGTTCGCCAGCACATGGCGGCGCTGAAGTTCCTCTACACCAAGACGCTGTGGAAGCCGGAGGCGGTGTCGTTTCTGTCGTGGCCATCGGACCCGCAGAAGCTGCCCACCGTGCTCGCCGCTGACGAGGTCGAGCGGCTGCTCGCAGCGCTCGAGCGCCCGAAGTACCGTGTGTTCTTCACGACGGTCTACGCGACGGGGCTTCGCGTTCGTGAGGCGTGTCGGCTCGAGACGCGCGATATCGACGCTGCTCGCAGCGTCATCCACGTTCGTCACGGCAAGGGGCAGAAGGAGCGCTTCGTGATGCTCAGCCCGCGCTTGCTCGTGATCCTGCGCGCGTATTGGTCGCTCGACCGGCCGCACGCGCCATGGCTGTTCGCGTCGAGCACGAGCGGTCGCTGCCTCAATGCGGACATGGCGCGCAAGGCGCTCAAGCTCGCCGCTGCGAAAGCCGGCGTGGAGAAGAAGGTCACGCCGCACGTGCTCCGGCACAGCTTCGCGACGCACCTGCTCGAAGGCGGCACGGACCTGCGCGTGATCCAGGTGCTGCTCGGCCACGGGAGCATCAAGACCACGACGCGCTATGCGCGCGTCTCCACGGAGCTGATCGGCAAGACCGAGAGCCCTCTCGAGCGCTTGAAGACGGGCTGACGAGAAGTGGAGCACTGCTCGGCACCCGCCGAGCGGCCACGCTTCGACATCGCCGACCTCGTGCGGCAGCACCGCGCGGCGCTGCAAGCCAAGGTGCACCTGACGCTCGCGCAGCGGAGGGCGCTCTCGGCGATGGCGCTGTGCCGGACCGCCGCGCTCGGTGGGCATGTCGATGAGTGTCGCTCGTGCGGATTCGAACGCCCCGCGTACAACTCCTGTCGCAACCGGCACTGCCCCAAGTGTCAGGCTCTGCGACAGGAGAAGTGGATCGCTGCGCGCGCCGAGCGACTCTTGCCGGCGCGCCACTTTCACGTCGTCTTCACGTTGCCGAGTGAGCTGCGTGCGCTCGGCAAGTGCTATCCTCGCGAGTTCTTCGGCGCGCTGTTCTCGGCGGCGAGCGAGACGCTGCTCGAGCTTGGCGCCTCGCGTTTGCAAGCACGGCTCGGCGTCACGATGGTGCTGCACACCTGGACGCGCGACCTGCGCTTTCACCCGCACGTGCATGCGCTCGTGACCGCCGGCGGACTCGCGGACGACGGCTCACACTGGGTGCCGAGCAGTAAGAAATACCTCTTCCCCGTGCAGGTCATGGGCACGCTCTTGCGCGGCAAGATGATGGCTGCGCTTCGCAATCTGCACGCCCGTGGCGCCTTCGCGCGCTTCAAGGACTTCGACGATCCCGAATTCTTCGATCGTCTCATGCAGAAGATCGCGAAGAAGAGCTGGGTCGTCTACGCCAAGAAGCCCTTTCGCGAAGTAGACCACGTGCTCAAGTACCTCGGCCGTTACACTCATCGAGTCGGCATCGCCAACAGCCGACTTGTCGACGTGCGCGACGACGCGGTCACCTTCCGCACCAAGAACGGCAAGACCGTGACCCTCACGCCGGTCGAGTTTCTCCGGCGCTTCGTGCAGCACGTCTTGCCCGATGGCTTGCACAAGATCCGGCACTACGGCCTGTACGCCGGGGCCAGCAACAACGCGCGACACGCGGCGCACGAGCTCATCGCGAACGCATCGTCCAGGGCGGCATCAAGCCCCGAAGCCGTCGCTTGGCCCATCCTGCTCCGCGAGCTGACCGGACGCGACATCGAGCATTGTCCCCGCTGCGGCGTTCAACTCGTCCATCGTCCCGTGCCCGCCACGCTCTGTCGCGCACCCCCGGCGCTCGAGCTGGCCGCATGAATCGACACGCCCATCCGAACCTTCGCGATCTCCGCAGCCATCGCCATGGCACCGCTGCGCCCGCAGACCTCACGAGCCACACTTCGAGTCGCTTGTCAGCCCGCCCGAGAGCGTTCGAGCGACACGCAAAGCGTCTCTTCAGCGACCCAGCCTCGTCAAAAGTGCGCGACCAGCCCGCCACTCCCTGCTCGACCACGGCCCGCGACTGCCAAATGTGCATAGCGTGACCTGACACCTCCTCGCGCCCCACCGCTCCGGGCTCCGTTCAACACGACACTTCCCAGGCGGACCTGGCGACGCCGTGCCTGATCTTCAGGCGTTGAGCATCGGGTCGCCGGGGAAGTGCTCAGAGTTAAACGCTCTCGGTTCCTCTCTCCCCGCGGGCCAGAACAGAGAGCGCGAACGCCGTCCAGAACGCCGCCGTCGCGCGCTCCTTTACGCCCGCGGCGCTCTCTGCGCGAACGCTGTCCACGCGCGCGTCGTGCACGCCGAGCGCCGAAGGTCGCGGAAACGTGGGGGAGAAACGCAACGGCCCCGGAGATCGCTCTCCGAGGCCGCTGTTAAAAAGTGCGGGGTCGCGTTTCCGCGACCCCGCGTGAATGGCTCCGACTGCTGGACTCTAACCCGCGACAAGGCGTTTAACAGCCGCCTGCTCTACCAACTGAGCTAAGTCGGAATGGGGCTGCGATCACTACATCGCTCTCTCATCTTGTTCAACAAAAACGCGACCGGACTCTCCACCCGCTTATCGACCACCTCGCCACCAGCCTGTCTAGACGCAAGCAGCGAATCAAGTCACCGGTCATACACAATCACATTACAATACCGCGCCTCCGCGCCCCCCGGATTCTCGTACGAGTGCGGCCTGTCCGCAGCGAACGCGATCGAGTCGCCCACGGCAAGGTCGTACGCCACTTGATCGACGTGAATGCGCACTTGGCCGCTCAGCACCACGAGAATCTCACTGGTCTCGGACGCGTGTGGCTCCGACGCATGCATCGATCGCGGCGCTAAACGCAACTCGTACAGTTCCACATTCGGCGCAGCGCCCGCGGGCGCGAGCGGACGGCTCTCGAGGCGTCCATCGGCCGAACGCAAAACCTGCGCATCACCGCGACGAAGCACCACCGCGCCTTGCTTGCCCTCACCGATCAGATCGGAAAACTGCACGCCAAGACCGCTTGCGATCTTCCAAAGGACGCCGACCGTCGGGTTGCTCTTTTGTGTTTCGATTTGGCTGAGGGCCGCGCGGCTGACGCCCGACGCTTGCGCGAGATCGTCAAGAGAGAGGCCGCGCGCCTTGCGCCGTTGGCGAAGATTCTCTGCCACGCGTCGGGCTAGGTCGGCCGCCCCGACGTCATCGCCAAGCGTCGCGCTGGGACGGTCGCCGCGTCCGCGCCTTGGCTCATCGGATCGCGCCGTGTTGAGTGGTCGTGATTTCGAAGGAGTCTTGCCCGCCGCAGACTTTGCTCTCGCCATGTGTTCGGCAGTTGAGCCGAAAAGGCGGCCGGCGTCGAACGTCTTGTCTCGGCGTGTTGTCGCTTGAACGTTGCAGAACTGCCATGCGGGTTGCGTATTGGCCCTCCCCCGTCGAATGAAACTAACGCTTAAGGTCAAGGCGCTGAATCATCAATTTGGCTTCCTGTGCGTGCGAGGAATCGGGAAAGCGGTGCAAGAGCTGCTTCCATGTGTTCTTAGCGTCGTTCCACGCTTCGAGGTCCATTTGTGTGCTTGCGAGTAGCTGGAGTGCATCGTCTTGAATTGCTTTGTCGGTGGGGTCGCTCTGGAGCTTGTCGAGGAGCACGATTGCTTCCTTGAACTTGCGGAGCTTGCGCCACGCCTGTGCGAGTCCCAACTTTGCCGATGGAGCAACGGCTGAGTCGTCTTTGTAGCTGGTGGATTGCTCGAACGACGTTGCGGCCTCCGAAAAGCGCTGCAGCTTCGTTTGCTCGACGCCCTGAAGATAGAGGGTGATTGCGAGCTCTCCCTTGGCCCGATCGACTGCTTCGGCAAAGAGCGCAGCTTCGGCCTTGGTGATCGGCAGGTTCTTGATTGTTTCGTAACTGCGTATGATCTCAGTGCGGCGATTGTTACGAATGAGGTCGTAGAACTTCCACGAGGTTTCATTCGCTCGCCGGTGGTCTTCCTCACGCTCGACAACTTGCTTTTCGAGCTGACCTAGGCGCGCGGCCTCCTTTTCCCACTGACTGTTCTTGGCACCGATCGCGTCAACGCGCGCATCGACCGCGAACTTGAGGGCGGTGAACACGACAACGACGAACACGACGTAGGCGGTCGCGCTGTTCCAGGTGATGCGCTTTTCGTAGTCGAGTTGCCGTTTCGAGATCGACTTGATGTCGGCGCCGAGGGCGTTGACCGCGTTGGTTGCTTTGATCGTCAAGCCGCGCGACTCAACGATTTCGCGCTTGATCTCCTGCAGCTCGTCTTCGAGTTCTCGCATACCTATCCTCGATCAGCTCCCGAGCGCTCGTTGCGGTCGATCACTTGATTGACGTAGCAGCGTCGGCACCGCGCCTCGTAGTCAGCCGCGCCTCCAACAAAGAGCTGGCCTTGGGCCCCGACGATGCGCTGAGAACGACTGGCTTGAGCGCCGCAGACCGAGCAAATCGCATGGAGCTTGGTCACGAACTCGGCGATGGCCATGAGCGCAGGCATCGAGCCGAACGGCCTTCCCATGTAGTCCTGGTCGAGGCCTGCGGCGATCACGCGTACCCCTCGGTTGGCCAGGGCGTCGGCTGCGTGTACGATTTCATCGCCGAAGAACTGGGCTTCATCGATGCCGACGACGACGGTGTCGGGAGAGACGTGCATCAGCAACTCTTCGATGCCCGCGACAGGAAGCGCATCAGCGGCGAGGCCTTCATGGGTCACGACCTTTGACTCGTCGTAGCGGTTGTCGACCTTGGGCTTGAAGAGCTGAACCCGCTGCCGCGCGAGCTTGGCGCGCTTCAGACGACGCAAGAGCTCCTCTGTCTTACCGCTGAACATCGACCCACAGACCACTTCGATGCAGCCGGTGCGCGGCTCGTCGCCGGTTCTCCCGAATGATAGGTGTTCACCGCTCTGCGCCATCGCTCGCGGATACCGCATTGCGGGGCGAAGGGCTAGACATGTGTGGTAAACTAACGAGGCTGCACGCCATGTCTACCGACCCACATCTCGATACGCTGCGCGTTCTGTTCCGCGACATGGGTTCGGTGCTTGTTTGCTACTCTGGCGGCATCGACAGCGCGCTTGCTTTGGCCATCGCGCACCAAGTCCTCGGCGATCGTGCAGTCGGCATGACCGCGGTGAGCCCAAGCCTTGCCCCATTCGAAAAAGAGGCCGCTATCTCGCTCGCTAAACAGATTGGCGCTAGCCACAAATTGGTCGAGTCGCACGAGATGGACGACGCGCGCTACCGGGCAAACAACACCGACCGCTGCTTCTACTGCAAAAGCGAGCTCTACACGCTCAGCGAGCAGAAGCGCGTCGAATGGAACCTGGCTCACGTGGTCAACGGCACCAACATGGATGACCTCGGCGACTATCGTCCGGGACTCGAAGCCGCCAAGGTTGCCGGCGTGCGCAGTCCGTTCGTTGAACTCGGCATGCGCAAAGACGACGTGCGGCGCGTCGCGAAGGTGCTCGGTCTCGCGGTGTGGGACAAACCCGCGGCTGCATGTTTGTCAAGCCGCTTACCTTACGGCACCGAGGTCACGCGCGAACGTTTGGCGCAAATCGGTGGTCTCGAAGCTGAGCTGCACGCGTTGGGCCTAAAGCAAGTACGCGTCCGCTGGCACGCGCTGGGGGGAGCAACGGGCACCGACGGCGGTTCATTTGCGCGCATTGAGGTTGCGAGCGACGAGATGCTCCGCGCGTTCGAACTTCGTGATGCCATCGTCAGTGCGTCGAAACGTTTCGGCTACAGTTACATTACGCTCGACCTGCAGGGCTACCGCCAAGGCAGCCACAACGAAGTCCTGAGTGGCCGAAGCCTGCGCGTGCTGTAGAATTTTACTCGCCGAACTTCGATAAGGCAAGTTTATTGACGAAATCGGTCACGCGCGATTCTTGCTCCAACTGCGGATAATGCCCCGCATCGGCGAGCGCCAAAATGTCGGCGTCGGGTCGAATTGTGCGCACCCACTCGAGCATGTGCGCGCCTGAGATCGGGTCGCGGAGGCCCCACGCAAACGCAAGCGGTACCTTCGTGTTCTGGAGCGCGCCGCTCCACCGATCGCTAAACGTGCGCCGCTCACGGATGTAGCCAAGAAGTGCGGACATTCGCTTCGTTCCTTCGCGCGCTGCGATCGCCTTCCAATGCTCGTCGATGTCGAGCGTTTCTGGCTTGCGCATGATGCGCGCGAGTGAGCGACGAAGGGTAAGACGGTTGACTAACATCGGTGCGATCCATTCGCCAAGTGGACTTGCGAGCAACTGTTGAACGATCAGCGGTCGGTGAAGCGTGGGGGTGAGTCCGCCGTTCATGAACACCATGCCCGCGAGCGCAAAGGGAAGGGACGCCTCATCGCTGCGGGCCAAGAGCTCTTGGCCGACGCTCACGCCGTAATCGTGCGCAACCACGAAGGCGCGTCCAACGTCATGGTGCTTGGCTACGGCGCACGCGAGGTTCGCTTGCTCTTTGTAGTGATACGTGACCGACGGTTTGTCTGAATTGCCAAATCCCAAGAAGTCGAACGTCAAGCAACGGAACGAACATTTTAGGCGTAGGACCATGCCTGCGAAGTCGAGGCTGCTCGTGGGGAACCCATGGAGAAAAAGCAGCGTTGGGCCGCTTCCTTCGCTGCGGACGAATATCTGGTGACTGCCCATTTGAATGCGATGGCCTGATGCACACCAGTCTTCAAAGCGCATGGCCCGAGCCTATCAGGGCTGGCACTGGTAGACTCTGTGCGCTCAATGTGCGCTCAAGAAGGAGAGCCCCGATTCCCCGGACGTTACGGCAGCTTCGCGTCCCACCTGTTCGTGCACAAGATCGGCGTAATGCGAGTCTGCTTCCCGTCGCTGACCGCCGGCAAAGCGTTGTCACTGCCTTCGCGGGGCGCGCTTCCAAGCGCTTGAAACGGCTTGCTGCAGCGATGGGACTTGGAAGTGCACGTTGTGTCTCCGTTGCCGGACCACCACTCGAGCTTGCAATCGATTTCGCAGTCGTTCTTGTCGCTCGCTCCTTGCCTTCGAATTTTCACTTGGTCACCGCTGACCACCATCGTCACTTTGCCCGGATCGTAGGCCTGTCGATAGAACGAGTAGATGTAGAACTCGTGGGTGTCGCCCTTGCGGCGCCAAAATTCACCCGGCCAGAGCTGCCACTCAAACCCGAGGCCACAGCCGATCTGCGGCGTCTTGACGCGTCTCAGCGCTTCGGCAGCGAACATCGAGCCGCAGATGAGCTGCGAGACCTCGACTTCACCTTGGGCCTTGCGAACACAACGCTCCTCTTTCGTATTTCCGGAGGCGGCCTTTGCGTCGAGTTCGCCACGCGCTCCCTGAAACACCGCCTCCCAGCCGGCCGTCGAGCGGGCGAATGCTCCGATCCAATAGTAATAATGGGAGCCCGCGTTCCATTCGGTAGTCAGGTTTCCGAGCGGACTGCCCGTCGACAACGCGCTCGTGATGCCTGGCTGCGTCTGAAAAAATCCGCCGTTCGAATTGTACAGACGGTTCATGGACCAGAGGGGCTGTAGCGTTTCGCCGGCCGGCCTCTGCGGCCCTTCCGCCTTCGGACGGCGTCTGATCTGCATCGTCTCGGCAAAGGTCTTGCCGCCATCAAGTCCGCGCAGGCCGCGCAAGTCGTCAATGATTGGGCGGACCGGATCGGTCGCGGGATGACCTATCATGTTGGTCCCGGGACGCAGCCCATTCACCCCGTCCCCTGACCACTGTTGCGGGCGGGCGAGCAATCGCTCGACGTTATGAATGGTGAGAAAGACGGACTGGAGATTGACGTCGCCTCCCGACGTGCCCGCATCGTCAAGCGCCCAGGAGAGGAGCCGATCCATACCGATGGTTTGGCCGCGTGTTGGCGACTCGCGCGTGCATCCGCCGCACTCGACAAATTCTCGAACATGTCGATACAGCGCAACTTCTTTGCCCGTGCGAAGCGGCGGGAGTTTCGTGCTGCCGTCCTCGTTCGCAAGATACTGAGCCAATCGCACGAGGTTGCTCTTCTTGCGCGACGGGTTATCCGGCATGCCAAGGCCTCGCCAAAATCCGCCCACGTCGTTGACCACCTGCTTGCCCCGATGCGCCGCCATCCAGTCTTCGATCAGCTTCACCATGTGGCCTGCGCGCGCTTTGCAGTCGGCCTCGGAAATGCCCTTGGCTACCTCGCTTGCACGTGGGCATTGAAAGGGAGCCGCTCGTGTTGAAGAGGCCGGTTGACCGAGGACCAACGCCATAACTCCAACAGTGCTCAACCCAATTCGTCGCAGCATGGAACGGTACATACCCTTTAGACGGTCCCGTACGCTGCTCCATAAAAACGGCAGGTGGGTTTCGTGCCCCTACGGATGAGGCTTGATACGGTTGGGGTATGGTT
>CAMBEV010000120.1 GCA_945865595.1 Nannocystis exedens
GCTCCTAGTCGCGAAGTCGGCCTCGCCCACGCTGAGCATGCGGCACGGAGACTCGGGGCTTCTTACGCAGTGATCTTCGCCACCTCGCTTGGGCCCACTCCGCTGTTCGTCGATGTAGCGTCGCAGCTTGGGCTTCGTGGACTCTCAGACGACCCTGCTAAAGCTGCGCGTCAGCTTGCGCAGGCGCTTCAAGCCCGACGTGCAGCAGTGGTCGCTCCGTTGCCGGCGCTCTCATCGTGGGACCGCGCTGTTTTCATGAGGCTATGTGGCGATCGTGCGGGCGACTTGCGCGCGCGTGTGCTGATGTTCGGAGCGTTTACAGATGCGCTCGAAGAATTCAATGAAGTTGACGTTTTCGAGCTAGGCGCGTCACTGTCCTTCGAAGAGTCGAAGCGCTGGTGGCACGCGGTGAGCGAATCAAACGCACGTCACCACACCGAACGCGACGCCGTGAAGCTTGCGCGTTGGGCGACCCTTACGCAGCGACGACTCGAACTGGCTCCCGAACTGGCTCCCGAACTGGCTGATACGAGCCCATCAGCGCTCGCGCTTTCCGCTCTGGCGCTTTCTGCCCTGGCTTCGCTGCGTGCGGCCGCTCGCGCTTGGCCAAAAAGCCTCGTGGGCGCGTTGGGGATTGCCGATAGTCAAGTTGATGAACTTTTTGCTGTGGGCCTCATTGATGCGTCGTCTGGCTATGTCAGCGTTCGCGATCCGGCGCCCGGCAACCTGCCGTCGCCGTCAGCAATCGAGCTAGGACGAATTGCTGGCGCGCTCCTTGCTCACTTTGAGGATCCATGGTCGAAGGCCCGCGCGGCTGAACTCTTGGTTCTCGCGGGTGACTACGAACGTGCCGATGAGACGTTCAGCGCCGCATTGACGGGGGTTGATGACGGGCGTGCACGCAGTTCGCTTGCGACGCGCTGGTTTCATACGGTCAAACAAATTGACGACATCGTGTGGCGTGAGCGGCTCGCGCTTTCGGCAGCTGAGCGCTCGATTGTCTCGGGCGAAGCTGAGCTTGCGGTTGAGTGGGCGCAGGTCGCTCACCAGCTGCGGCCTGACGGCGCGCGCGCCTCTTACTTGCATGGCAAGGCGATGTCGCTCACGGGTGAACACTCACTTGCGAGAAGTGCTTTTGAGCGCTCGCTGGCTTCGCTCGCCCATGACCATCCGCTCGTTCTAGACATCCATCTTGAGCTCGCCGAGCTCTGTCTTCTTGAGCGTGAGCTCGCGAGGGCAACCGCCATGGCAGAGGTCGTCCTTAGCGCTTCTTCGAGTGGGGCTACGCGGCTCGCGGCGAGCAATCTGCTTGGTAAGTTGCTACTTGCGAAGGCGGATTGGGCTGGTGCTCTCCAACACTTTTCGCGTGACGAAGAGCAAGCGCAAGGCCTTGGCCTGCGCGTGGAAGGGCTGCGCGCGCGCGTCAACCGCGCGGTTTCGCTCCTCTCGATGGGTCGTTTGCACGAGGCGCAAGAGCTGCTCCTGTCCGCGCTTGCCAAAGCGGAAGAGCTCGGCAGCAGCCAGGCCAAGGCGTTTGCGCTCGGCAACTTGGTGACTGCATACAACTCAACCGATCAGGGGCGCGCTCTCGACTACGCTGAGACCGCTTGCAACGTGTGGGTTGGTACTGGCAACCGCCGGCAGATTCTTCGCACGCTCGCCAACGTCGTTGCGCTGAGGCTCCACGTGGGTCTGGTCGACCAAGCCGCGTCGGCGCTTTTGTTTTCGAAAAAGTACCGCTTCGCTGGTTTGCCCCCTTCGGCGCTAACATTCTGGCGAATTGTAACTGCGCGAGTTCTGTTGGCGCAGGGCAAGTGGTCGGCGGTGGTCGAAGAGGCCCACAACATCATCGCAATGGCCGATCCGGGCGAGGGCGCAATCTACCTTTCCGAAGCGTATCGATTGCTCGCGGCAGTCGCGCTCGAGGAGGGAACGCTGTCAATCGCGCGCGATTCTCTCGAAGCTGCGGAGCAACATGACAACGATGCCCGCGGGCGCGCTCAACATGCGCTCTTGGTTGCGCGTCTCGACATTGCCAGTGGTGCGAATGCCGAAGAATCCGCCCGTTCCGCGCTCGACTTAGCGCGCCGTGCCCACGCAGATGACCTCGCCGTGGAGGCCCACGCATGGCTCGCACGCGTTCTCTTCAATCGCGGAGACGCCGCCGAAGCGCAGTCGCATCTCAACTGCGCGATCGCGTTGCGCGACGAACTCGCCGACCGCCTCGTGCCGCGGTTGCAAGCGGCGTTCTTGGGCCGCGGTGAGTTTGCGGTCGTGCGCCAGTTGCAGCTTCTCCTTGCGGGCGGTCCAAGCCCGTCCACGCCCCTCGTGTCGCGCGAACGCCCACGCGTGAAGCGCGAAATTTTGGGCGACGATCCGGCGATCCGAGCGCTGCTTCTGGCGGTCAAGCGAGTTGCCCGCACCGCAGCAACCGTGCTCGTCCGTGGCGAAAGCGGAACAGGCAAAGAGCTCCTCGCTGAGGCGATTCACAGAGAGAGCGATCGCGCGAGTGGCCCTCTGGTGAGTGTGAACTGCGCGGCACTCGTCGAGACGCTCTTACTCTCTGAGTTGTTCGGTCACGAGAAGGGCGCATTTACAGGTGCGACGAATCGCAAGCGCGGTCGCTTCGAACTTGCCGAAGGAGGCACGCTCTTTTTGGACGAAATCGGTGACATTTCACCGCGTACGCAAGTAGCTCTCCTGCGCGTCCTTCAAGAGAAGACCTACGAACGTGTCGGCGGCACGAACTCGCTCAGTGCGAACGTGCGCATTGTGTGTGCCACGCACCGCGATTTACGGGCGATGGTCGAACGCGGCGAATTCCGTGAAGACCTCTACTACCGCCTTCGGGGCATCACCCTCGAGCTTCCACCGTTGCGCAATCGCCTCGGTGATTTGCCCCGAATCGCCGAGAACTTACTTGCACGCATCGCGCAAGAAGGTGAAGTGCCTCAGAAGGTTCTCTCGACCGAAGCGTGTGAACTGCTGATGCGCCATCGGTGGCCCGGCAACATTCGCGAGCTCGAGAATGCACTTCGCGCGGCGGCACTCTTCTCTGACGGCGAGCTGATCGAAGCGTCAGCGTTAACGGACAACGTGGACGAGCTTCGCAACATTGCGTCAATGGCGTCAATGGCGTCACAGACACCGATCAGTGCGCGGGCCACGTTGTTGACGCCGCTCTCGGCGCGCGAGCTCGACGAGAGCGATGACGATGCGTCCGGCGCTTCGCTGAGTGGAGAGGCGCAGACCACCGCGGTCGCTTACGGTGAGATTCGTCAAGGCAAGATGAGCCTCTTCGATCTCAAGAGGCAGATTGAGCGCGACTGCATCGCGCGCGCCCTCGCCGAAACCAAAGGCAACATCACGCGTGCAGCAGGGCTTCTCGGTATGAAGCGCCCGCGGCTCTCACAACTTGTGAAAGAATATGGTTTCGCGGCAATATCGTCGGAGGACGGGCTATGAAGCGACTTCTAGTATGCTTGGCTATTTCGTGGGTTGCGGTTGGGTGCTCTGGCGTCGCGGCTTCTGAAGTGACCGAGGGCGATGAGCAATCGATCGTGTCAGGAACTGAGATTCCCGACCCCGCCAGTCGTGGCCCCGCGAGCGGCGGGGGCATGCCTACGGCCGCTGAACAGGCTGCAGAACTGCGTGGACGGCTACTCGCGAACGAGCCGCGCCAAGGGCCGACCGATCCGATGCCTTGGCATCGCAAGGTAGACGAGCCCGCGCAAAAATGAGGGCCAGCTCCGGGCCGCTTCGGCCGGGCGCCCGGAAATGATGACGCGACGTCCTGGGTCGGTACACTAGCGGCGTGCTTGAAGAGCTTCGCCCAAAGACCATCCTGTTCTGTGCGATGGTCGCGTTTGCCATGGCGCTGTCCGTGCTGCTGCGAGGGCGGCGCAACGTCAATTGGCAGTTCGCGGGGTTCTCGACTGCGATCGCGCTCTGGTATGCCTCGCAGTCGCTTGCCGGTTTTTTTCGCGCCGAAATCTGGATTCGCGCCACCGGCGTGCTCACCGTGGTGTTGCCGCAACTTGCCGCGCTGCTCTTTCATAATATCGTACCGTTTGAAAGTAACCAGAAGAGTGCTATTTCGCCGCGCGCCGGGTTCTTGCTCGGCTTGCCGGTGCTCGCGCTTGTTGTTTCGCCGTACAACCAACGCTGGTTCGCGCTGCTTGCGCAGTACGTTTATGTGTTCGGTATGCTGGTCGCAGCGCTCGTCTCGCTCGCGATGCAGGGGCGGGCGAGCCCATCGCGCGCGGTCAGACAGCGAGTCCGCTTTCTCGTCGTGGTCGGCGCTCTTTCGGTCACGACCACACTGTTCGATTTCGTGTCGTACCTGGGCGTAGAGCTGGCTCCGGTTGCCGCGGTATTGTCAATTGTCTTTCTCTTTGTGCTCGCTGAGTCTGCGACGCGGCCGCGACTTGCCGACATGTATGAGATGGCCTGGCGCTTCGTATCGTCGGCCGTGCTCGCGAGCTTTCTTGCACTGCTGTTTTTCCTATTCGTAAGCGTTCTTGGTGGGTTTAGTACGCAGTACCTGAACGCCGTTCTTGCTGCGACCGTGTTTCTGGTGCTGTTTGAGCCACTTCGTGACGAGGTTGAGTCGCGCATGCACCGCTTTTTTTTGCGCGAGCGGTTCGATTTCGAAATTAACGTTCTCGAGTTACGAAAGAAGCTCGCACACGTTTTTGAGATGGATGCGGTGGTGAGTATTCTATTCGACGCGCTCGAGGCGAGCCGCCGCGTGACAGGTGCTGCGCTCTTCCTTCGAGATGCGGACGGTGATGGTTTCGATCGCGTCGGCGCGCGCGGCGAAGGGATTCCAGCGCGCATCGAGTCGCTGGTCGTCAGGCCGCTGCTCGATGCCCTTGAGGGGCGCCCCTTTGTGATCCTCGAAGATCTCGCACGCGAAGGTGACAAAGAGTCGAGCGCGATCACGGTCGCGTCGACGGCCCTTCAGTCGCTGCAGCGAGCGATTGTCCTTCCGGTGCGAGGTGACGACGGCGTCCTTCTTGCGTTGCTGCTGGTCGCAGACGATCGCATTCGTGATGCGTTCACTCCCGAAGAAGTTTTACTTCTCGAAGGGCTCTCGGCGCAGCTCGGTGTGGTGCTCGCAAACTGTCGCGTCTACACGCGCATGAAAGATCGAGACCGCCTTGCCGCGCTCGGCTCGATGGCTGCAGGTCTCGCCCATGAAGTGAAAAATCCACTGGGCGCAATCAAGGGTGCGGCGCAATTGCTCGAGGAAGAAATCGGCGACGGCGGTGAATCGCCGTCGCACGAGTTCGTAGGCATCATTCTCGAAGAGGTTGAACGACTCAATCGCATTGTCGGCAGCTTTCTTGACTATGCGCGTCCGCAGAGCGGAACATCGGTGCCGGTCGACATCAACGCGGTCGTGAGGCGCACGATTCAGATCTTGATGAGTCAGCGTGTCGACGACGCGATTGAGATTCAGACCGAGTTTGCCGAGGACTTGCCACGCGTCAGCATCGATCCCGAAAAGCTGCGCCAGGTGCTGATGAACCTTGTGCAAAACGCCGAGCAGGCGATGGACGGTCGAGGCCGGGTGACCGTGACGACGTCCGCGCGAAGGCCGCTCCGGACGTCCATCGCGTCCGGGTCATCGAGTGAGCGCATGCTCGCGCTTGCGGCAGGGCCGACGGACGTTGAAATTTCGGTGCGAGACACCGGGGCCGGCATGAGCCCGAAGGTGCGCAAGAACCTGTTCGTTCCTTTCTTCACGACGAAAGTCCAAGGTACGGGACTGGGCCTTGCGATCAGCCAGAGCATCGTGCAAAGCGCTGGCGGGCGCATCGATGTTGAGTCACAAGCCGGCGCAGGTACGCGCTTCACGATTGTGCTGCCGGTGGGTGGGAGCACAGCAACCCCGCTGCCCGGGGGCTCGCTGAGCGATCGTCCGCCGCCGATGTTCTAGCGTCCTGCTCTGCCGCCGCTCGAAGTTGCGGTAGGCTTGCGCGCGATGCGGTTTCGTCGGGTGGCCGTGTTGGTAACTGCCTTGGTGGTTATCGCTAATGGCGTCGGCCCAAGAGTGTCTGCCGAGTTGCGGGCGGCACTCCTCCTTCAGAAATTCTCGGGCATCGACAACGGGTTTACACGCGCGCTGGCTCATCCCATCGCGCGTGAGGATGCAACCGTGCTTGCCCCAGAGGGTCCGACGCGTGCGCGCATGTACGGGCCACGTGATGCGGCTCCACGTGTGGGGTTCGTGCTCCTTCACGGCGTTCACAAAAAGAGCATCGATGAACCACGGCTCGTGCGTTTCGCTGAGGCGCTGGCCTCCGCGGGGTACGCCGTACTCACGCCTGAGTTGCGCTCGATCGCCGACTACCGCATCGACAAGGCGGAGACCAAGGTGATCGGCGCCGCCGCGCGCTCTCTCTCGTCGCGGCTGGGTGGCATCAAAGTGGGGCTCATCGGGACGAGTTTCGCGGGAGGTCTGGCGCTGGTGACCGCGAGCGAGTCGGAATTTCGTAACTCCATTGGGTGCGTTTTGGCTATCGGTGCGCACCACGATCTCGTTCGGGTGGCGCGATTTTACATGACGAGCAAGGCCGTCGCGCCTGATCGCACGGTGCCAATTCAGGCGCACGATTACGGCGTCATGGTGACGGTCTACGGACACCCGCGGTTCTTCTTCCCAGAGTCGGAAGCCGCAACTGCGCACCAGGCGCTCAAACTGTGGCTCGATCAAGACTGGGACGGCGCGCGCAAGTTGGCCGCGACGCTGACGCCCGCAACGCAAGCGCGTGTGGATGCGCTCTTCCACGCCCGGATTCAGAGTGTGCAAGCGGATTACGAGCGCGTTGTCGAAGCGGAGAAGGAAGGCCTGCTCGCCGCCTCCCCGAGCGGGCACATGCAAAATGTAACCGCAAGTGTGTTCTTGTTGCACGGTGCAGGCGATACCGTGGTGCCTCCGACCGAATCCGAGTGGCTCGCGCAGGAGTTAGGTGAACGCGCCGAAGGGTTTCTCGTCAGCAAGGCGATCGAGCACGTTGAAATGCACGGCAAACCAACCGTGCGTGAGCAACTGCAACTTGTCGATTTCATTGCGAAAATGCTCACGCAGGCAGATTCGCTGCGGTAGAGGATAGAAAGGGAGGCGCCGCGAAGGTGAACCATGACCTATCTCTTTGAGACCGACGACCACACTGCGCTAAGGGCCCAGGCGAGGCGTTTTGCCGAACGCCACATCACGCCGTTCGCACTCGAGTGGGAAGAAGCCGGCGAATTTCCACGGGCGCTTTATCGCCTGGCTGCGGAGGCCGGGGTTCTCGGTGTGGGCTACCCCGAAGCGTATGGCGGCAGCGGCGGAGACATTTCACACGCGCTCGTCGTCGCCGAAGAAATGGTGCTCGTTGGCAAATCTGTCGGTACGGTTGTCGGCCTTGGCAGTCACGGCATCGCGCTTCCGCCGATCCTCGCTGCGGGCACCGAGGATCAGAAGCAGCGCTACGCCGGGCCGATTCTTCGCGGCGAACTGGTGAGTGCGCTTGCGGTGACCGAGGCCGGCGGCGGCAGCGACGTCGCGAGCTTGGCCACGCGCGCAGAACGTAACAACGATAGCTACCTTGTGGACGGCTCGAAGATGTTCATCACGTCGGGCACGCGCGCCGAGATCATCACGACGGCCGTGCGCACGGGTGGGCCAGGGCACGGCGGCATATCGATGCTCGTCATCGATCGCCGAGAATCTGAGGTTGCGGTGAGCCGCAAGCTGAAAAAGATGGGCTGGTGGGCCTCTGACACCGCGGAGCTTTCGTTCGCCGAGACGCGAGTGCCGATCGTCAACTTGCTTGGCAATGAGGGCGAGGGCTTCTTGATCGCGATGCGCAACTTCGCGACCGAGCGCATTTTTCTCGCCGGCAACTGCGTGGCGATCGCTGAACTTGCCTACCGGGAAGCTCTTGCCTACGCCCGCGAACGCAATGCGTTTGGGAAGAAGCTCACGGCCTTTCAAGTGACCCGCCACAAGCTCGCCGACATGGCCACGCGCATCGCCGCCGCGCGTGCGCTCACGTCCGAGGTGGTTGTCCGTCACGTGCGGGAAGAGCCAGTCACTTCACTCGCGGCGATGGCGAAAAACACCGCGACGGACATGTGCTCGTTCGTCTGCGATCAGGCCGTGCAGATTTTCGGTGGGTACGGCTACATGCGCGAGTCGGTCGTCGAGCGCCTTTATCGCGATGCGCGTCTTTATCCGATCGGCGGTGGTACGCGCGAGATCATGAACGAGGTGATCAGTAAGCTCGAAGGATTCTGATTAATCGCCGAACGAAGCTGCGATACCGTAGCGCCCGTGTTGGGACTCTTTCGATTGCGTGCCGTCGCGCGAGCTGCTTGCGGGGCTTCGAGTTTGTTCTTGAGTTTTGCTAGCGGGGTTGCCGAGGCCGCCCCTCCTGAGCCGTGGTCTGATCACGATCCCGCGGAGCCCTCAAAACGGATCGACCTCGGTGGTAATTTCGGGGTGCGTGGTGGCGCTGAGTATCGCGCGCAGGCGACGTCGATCACGCCGCTCAACCTGAACTCAGTCACCGATCGCAACGCGTTCTGGATCGAGCACCGCGCACGTCTCGATGGAACGCTCGACTACGAAGACAAAATTCGTCTTACCGTTTCTGCCGATCTTCTCGAGGGCACTCTGTGGGGCGACAACGGCACGCTGGGTAGGGCGCCTGAGTCTGACGCTGGCGCGAACGTCAACACGCGCCAAGTGAACGCGGCCCGCATCTGTCCTCAGTACAAAAGCGGCTCGCTCTTTGACGCGAACTCGTACGGCTATGGATTGTGCGCCGCTGAACCACTTTACATTCGCCGCCTCTTCGCCGATGTGAAGTTGCCCATCGGGGTGTTGCGAATAGGTCGCCAGGCGGCAACAGCAGGTGCAGGTGCGACGCTCAGCGATGGTGATGGCCGCCCAAATCGTTTCGGTGTTGCGTATAGAGGCAACAACGTCGACCGCATCCTTTTTGCGACGAAGCCACTCGAGGGTTTTCGTCCCAAGGAAAAGCGAAACGTCAGCGAGAACGAGGGACTTTTCCTGATCGCGGCCTACGACCATCTCGTCAACGACAACGTCCTTCAACTTTCCGACAACCTGCATCAGTGGGTCACGGCGGTCCGTTTTCTCGCGCCCAAACACAGCGTAGGAGGCGACCTGGAAGCGCGCCTGTTTCACGCCTATCGGTGGGACACTAAGAATAACACCGCGGTCAACGCCATCGGCGGGCGCTTCTCGTCGCGATTTGGCAACGTCTTCGCCGGCTTCGATGGCTCGGTGATCTTCGGGTCCACGCGCGAAATTTCCGAGGCGTTCGGCGTCATCACGAACGATCCGGCGGTTGACCAAAAGGTGCGGCAGGTGGGTG
>CAMBEV010000121.1 GCA_945865595.1 Nannocystis exedens
CGAGCGTGCAGTGAAGGCGGGCGTCGACAACTGCTTTCTCAACTCCGGGCAAACGTGCTCGGCGTGGACGCGCATGCTCGTGCCGCAGGGCAAGCACGCCGAAGCTTGTGCGATTGCAAAAAAGATCGCTGACAGTTACGTTTTAGGCGATCCGCTTACCGATGGCGTCCGCATGGGTCCGCTTGCGTCGAAGGTGCAGCGCGAACGCGTGCGTGGCTACATTGCAAAAGGGATCGCCGAAGGTGCAGTTTTGGTGACGGGCGGCGCTGAGGCACCCGCAGGCCTCGACCGCGGCTTCTTCGTGAAGCCCACTGTGTTTGGCAACGTGCGCACAGAGATGACGATCGCCCAAGAAGAGATCTTCGGACCGGTGCTCGCGATCCTGCCGTACGCAAGCGAAGACGAAGCCGTCAAGATTGCGAACGATTCACCTTACGGACTATCGGGCGCCGTGTGGTCAGCCGATGCGGATCGAGCGAAGCGCGTTGCACGAAGGTTGCGCACCGGACAGGTCGACATCAATGGCGGTGCATTCAACGCGGCCGCGCCGTTTGGCGGATTCAAGCAGTCCGGCATTGGACGCGAGTACGGCCCGCACGGACTCGATGAGTTCCTCGAACTGAAGAGCTTGCAGTTCTGAGCAACCCGGTCACCAACTCAACGCCGGTAGCTTCCACTCCTCAGCCCATCCAGTCCGCAACTGCGAGTACACGTTCGAGCATTTGCGAACGTGCGCGCGAACGTACGGTCGCTTGAGCGGCAGCACGTTGCGCGGATCAACGGGAACCGACGCATCTTGCGACATGAGGCGCGCGACCTCGGTCGACATCGGATTGATGAAGTCGTGCAAGCGACGAATCTCGTAGTGCAGGTGCACGAAGTTAGGCGAGTCTGAGTTACCGACGTAACCCACGAGGTCGCTACGACGCAGGCGCTTGCCGACATAAAGTTCGTTGGCCGCTTCGTCGAGGTGACCGAACACCGCGAGGTACTGCCTGCTGCCCGTGCCCTCTCGCAGGGTGTGCTGCGTGATGACGGTGTTGCCCATCAGCTCGCCGATGAAGACCACGCGTGCATCGCCGACCTGCGCCTCGAGCGGAAGCATGCGAATCGGAGCGCCTCGCACTTGCGGGAGATCGACACCGCCATGACCGACTGCCTTCATCTTGCCACGACGCTGCTCGTCGTTGACCACGTCAAGGTCGAAGCCAGACGCGACCATGCCCCAAGCGCCTTCTTGGGCAACCGGGTAGGCATACGCCCCGTAGTACTCAGGGCGATCGGGCCTGCGCGGCACCACTTCATAGTCAACCCAGTTGCCTATCTTGTCGCGGTGACCATTTTTCACGGGCTCGGCCACCGGAAACCACGCACGCAGGGGATGGTTCGATTCTTCGTTGGCGCGCAATTTGAGCACGCGACCGAAGTGGGGGTCGCAGGGATCGTCCTCAACTTCGTCAATCAGCGGCGACGACGACGATTGAATAGGTAGCTGATCGAGATCTATTTTGACCGCAAAGTCACTGAAATCGAAGCCCAGGTCGGCCGGCACTGGCCATAGCTCAACCGCGCGTGCCTCAGCCGCGCGCGTAGCGAGAGAAGCACTCGCAAAAAACGCAAGCACACCAACTGCTGAGAGCACCTTCATCCGCACACGTCGATTGTTCGCTCACAAGTCGGGTTGATCAAGCTCACTCATCACTTTCGCCGCTACTTTTCTCGCGAAGGCCGAGCGCACGCGCTTTCTTGTATAAGTGGCTACGCTCGAGCTCGAGCGCGCGGGACGTTGCTGTCATTTGGCCTCCGAAATGAACGAGGGCTTCGCTCAGGATGCGTCGCTCTGCCTCTTCCACAAGTACGCGAAACGGAACACCTGTACGAAATAGATGCGTGTCGCCCTTTGAGGATTCACCGGGCAAGGCTGCACGAACGTCTTCGGCCTTGATTTCATCGTGCGGCGTGAGAATGACCAAGCGCTCGATCACGTTGCGAAGCTCGCGGACGTTGCCTGGAAAGTCGTAACTACAGAGGGCATCAATCGCATGTTGCGCCATGCGCTTGCCCGGAAGGTCGTTGGCCCGCACTGAACTCGCGAGCAAGTGCGCGGCGAGCAGCGGGATGTCACTGCGTCTCTCGCGCAGCGGTGGCACGGCGAGCGGAATCACGTTGAGGCGATCGTAGAGGTCAGCGCGAAAGTCACCCTTAGCCGCTGCGCCGGCGAGATCGCGATTGGTCGCCGCGACAACGCGCACGTCAACTTTGACCGTTTCGTTGCCGCCCACGCGCTCGACTTCGCGCTCTTGAAGCACGCGAAGAAGCTTCGATTGCATCGGCACGGCCATATCGCCGACTTCGTCGAGGAAGAGCGTGCCTCCGCTCGCCCGTTCGAACTTGCCGCGCCGTTGCTTGCTTGCGCCTGTGAATGCGCCGGCTTCGTGCCCGAAGAGTTCACTCTCGATCAACTCTTGTGGGACCGCCGCGCAGTTCAGCTTTTCGAACGGGCCTCGTGCACGTGACGAGCGCTCGTGGATCATGCGGGACACGAGTTCTTTGCCGGTACCACGCTCGCCTATCACGAGCACATCAGCAGAGCCCCGAGCCGCGCGCGTTATCTGGTCAATTAACTTAACAATTGACGGGCTGTTACCCAGTAGTTCGCCCTGCGACGAACGCAGCGCACGCGCCTCGGTCTCAGCGCGGTCGAGACGGAGCGCGGTTTCGATCGTGAGAAGCAGCGCATCGGTATTCAGGGGCTTTTCGAGAAATTGTAAAGCGCCTGAACGAGTTGCCTTGACCGCGAGATCGATTGTCGCGTGCCCGCTCATCATGATTACCGGGACCTCTGCACCTGCGGCGCGCAGCTTGCGCAGCAGCTCGACGCCGTCGCCGTCGGGCAGCATCACGTCGAAGAGGCACAGATCGTACGCGCGCTTCTTAAACTTCTCTTCGGCGATCGCAACGCCACCGGCAACATCGACCTGATAGCCCTCGAGCGTCAGCGCCTTCTGAAGCGTCGTAAGAATCGCAGGCTCGTCGTCGACCACCAACAAGTACGCGCGCGCCATCCACGCATACTATCGGGATCGCGGTCAAAGTGCTCATAACCCGAGGGGAAGAACGATCGAGAACTCCACACGCGTCGATGAACTGACCACGCGTATCTCTCCGCCGTGCGCCTCGGCAATCGTACGGGCGAGCCAAGGCCCGAGACCAAGGCTGCCTTGCTTGCGCGCTTGCTCAATCGAGTGAAACGCCTCGAGGAGATTTCCCGGGATCTCGACGTCGGGAGACTCCGCGGTCACTCGTAACACGACGCGATCGTTTTCCTGCGTGGCTGTGTTCAGTACGATTTCACCGCGACGCACGACGCGCGCGGCCACGAGGACGAGCGCAACGAGCGCCTGCGTCAGGCGCTTCGAGTCGGCGAGCACAGAGAGAGAAGGTGACTGCGCCTCAGTTTTCACGTCGATATCGAAACCCGCCAGCTGTGCGCGTGCCGAACGCTCTGTCTGGGTGAGGACCTCAGCAACCTTTTGGCTCTCGGGCAGCAGGGTGAGTTCCCCCGCCTCCGCGCGCGCGGCATCGAGGATGGTCTCGATCAAGTACAAGAGCTCGCGACCCCGCTGGATGATGATGGACGCGCTCTCCGCCTGACCGTGGGTGAGATCGGCCCGCGTGAGCAAGTGCGCGAATCCTAAGATCGAGTTGAGCGGCGACTTGAGATCGTGGCTCATCGACGCGAGAAACATCGCGCGGGATCGCTCCGCCGCACCACAAGAGACGATCGCTTGCTCCTGTGCGGAGGCGAAGGCGCCAAACAGGTTGGCTACTTCATCAACAGATCGCAGCAGCGCGTTGATCGAGTCAAACCGCGCACCGGTCGAAAGCCTTGCACCCTTCACCAAGTCGCTCACGCCAAGGTCCTGAATGCGCTTCGTCGCGAGTGCGATATCGGAGGAATAGGCGTCGCCTAGCATCCAAGCAACGACCACCGTCACCAATGCACAACCAAGAACAACGAGCAGATAGTTCCCGACTGATCGCGCAAGCGGCCGGGCGGGAAGCGTAAATATAATTGACTGTTCGTTGGCCGGGACGACGAGTTGCGTTGCGCCGTCAAACAGTCGGTCGCGTTCGTATTTTGACGTCAGCGAGCGAACCGTTGCGGGATACCCGAGCTGGGCGGCGCGGGTGAGAGCCTCCTGAACACCCGAACTATTGCCATCGATGGGGGCGACGATGCTGCGCGCCAAGTCGAGCGCATCGCGTTCGCGTTCAGACTCATCGAGTGCCCGCGAGTGGGCGTGCCCGAGCAGCGCGCTCGCGACCGCGATAAGGCCGACGGACGCAAGGGCAGCGACCGCGAAACGGCGTCGCAACCTGCGATCAGCCCCGCCCCTTGCGCGCAAGGTCGCGATTGTGAGGGCCTCACGCGCAATATCGAGCGGCGCCTTCTCGAGCACTCGTCCGATCAAGGTGCGCGCGACAAGATACGATGGCAGCGTGGCGACGCACGCGAGCGCGAACGTGAGAATCGCGTATTGCGCGTGCCCGACAAGCTCGAGGGAGCGCGGCCGCAACTCAGGAGAGAGTGTCGCGGCACAGAGCACGAACGCGACGAGCAGGGTGAGGGTGGTCACGCGCGCAGGCAACCGATCGAGGCGCGGAAGGTCTTCCGGAACCGCCCCGGGCTCCTCTTCGAGCAGCGCGCGAATTGTGGCTCGCAACCGCCAGAACTCATAGAGGACGTATGCGCCTACGGCCCCCATCCAGACGAGCGCCGCGCGCCGAACCAGCCGCGCGCTGCCCTCGAGCGTCTCTGGCTCGATCAGCAAGAGGGGCCCGGCCAGAAGCGGCAGCAGTACGGCCACGAGCACAGCCGATGCGCCACCGAGCAAGATGAACTGCACCATCAGTACCCGCGACGCTTGGCGCCTCATTTCCGCACCACCGGCAAGCTCACCGTAAACGCAGAGCCCATTCCGACTTCGCTCTCGAGGTCGAGTCTGCCGTTGTGCATGGCGACAAGCCGCCGGGTGATTGCGAGACCAAGGCCCGTTCCGCGGCGACGCTGTCGCTCGGAAAGCGTCTGGCGGAATTCCTGAAAGATCCGCACGCTTTCCTCGGGGGGGATACCCGGCCCTGTATCGCGCACCGTCAACGTTCCTGACGACGTATTCGACCGCACAATCACTGCGATTTCGCCGCGCTCGGTGAACTTGACGGCATTACTCACAAGATTGGTTACAATTTGCCGAAGCCTTCTCGGGTCGGCCAACACGGTCACCTGTTCATCGGCAACAAGGGTGACTTCTACCGGACGGTCCGCCGCAAGAATGGCGCCCTCGCGCACAACGGCGGCCGCAATATCGTTCAGGCTGACGGGTTCTAATTGTATCTTGAGCTGCCCACTTTCAAGCGCCGACAACTCGAGGATGTCGTTAATCAGCCCGAGGAGGTGCCTTCCTGAGCCTCGTACTTGCGTAACGTTGTCAAAGTCGTCTGGCGTGAGCGGCCCATCAACGCCGCTAAGAAGGACGTCTGCGAACCCTAGAATTGCGTTGAGTGGGGTGCGCAGCTCGTGACTCACAGCCGCGAGAAACGCAGAACGCTCTCGGTCTGCCGCCTGCGCGCGCGAAAGGTCGTCGCTATACGCGTGTTGGGCGAGCGCGAAACGCGCAACCAGTTCGTTGAATGCCTGCGTGAGGTGACCCACCTCGTCGATGGATCGCATCGGAATGGGCTCGCCAGTCGGTTCGCTGCGCACCCGCGCCATCGCTTGAATGCGCGCTTGCACAAACGCAATGTCGCGACCCGCATCGCGACCTACCGCGAGCATCAGCACAGCGGCTCCCGCAGAGAGGAAGAGAAACACGCCGAGCAGCGCGGAGAAAAGCGCGGCAGAAGACTCGCTCGACTCAGGTGCGAGGACGAACGCGATTAAAAATCGGTCGGCCGGCGGCGGCCCCATCGGCGTCACATGAAAACGCGCGCGCCCAAGGCGCGTATCGCCATACCCGTCCCGCTGGCGACGAAAGAGGGCGAGTTGGTCAACACTCGGAACTTCAAGCGCAGCGTCTCGAATCGAACGACCCTGGCGATCGAAGACCACGAGCTCAACGCCGGTGCGGCGCGAAACAACGTCGATCAACTCTTGTTCGAGCTCGGGCGCCGTCGCAAGCAAGCGAGCGGCGAGCGTTTCTGCAATGAGCGTGGCTCTTCGCGCAATCGCGGAATCGTTCACCTGCCTGACTTCTCGCAGCCCGGCGACACCAATCAGCGAGGCGGCGAAAATACTGATGCCGATGACAACGAGGACCGCCAGCAACCGCAGGTGCAGTCTCACGAGGCTCGCTCACTATCGTTCAAGGAGACACAAGCGCAAGCAACTGCGATGCGGTGGCATCCATCTCAATCGACGGGCCGTGGCATGGAATCAACGTAGTCGGCGGTGCATTGCGGACCTCGGACGCGAGCCAGGATTTGACCGACGCTTTGTCCTTCATCATGAAGAGTGCCGCGATGTTGTTGAACTTGAGCCCAGGCCCCGTATCGCTCAGCTTGAACATCAAACCGAAGAGCGGGTTTTTCGGTAGGCGCGGCATGTTCATCACGACGTCAGTCACATACCAATAAGACTTGGCACCTGACTTTGCGCGCACGAACACTTCGCCCGTTTTGTAGTGCGGCATATCGATGAACTCGACCCGCGGGTCTTGAAGCACGGGCGCATCGGCAAGCGCCACGATGCGATCGATCCCGGTCTGCTTCTTCACTCGCGCGACCGATTGCGCGGGCGCTGCGATAACGGCGTCGGGAAAGCGCGCGTGCCACTCTTTGAGACCCATGTGGTGGTAGGCGTTCGACGCGACGAGCGCGCGTACGGGACCGTAGGCAGCGAGCTCGTCAAACGCGCTTGCTGGCGCGTTGCACGGAGGGCTGACCAACACGAGGCCACCGTCGACCCCCACAGCGAGCGTGTTCGCGAGGCCCGGCCCAAACGAATATTCGTATGTGAGCAGCGGAAGCGTTGCATCGAGTAGCTGCCAGCGATCTCTATTTTGGCTCATGGCCCAGGCGTTTACTTCTGGCTCTTCCGAAGATCAATGAGGTCAGGAATCTTGACCCATTTTGCCTTACCGGTGTCGATATACTTTGCCTTGATCTGTTGAAACAGACTCTCAATCACCTGTGAATTGGGCGTCTGCCCGAAGCTGGCAACGAGCACGTGCGAGTGCACCTTTCCAGGTTGGCGATTCGCAACGGCAATGTCGACTTGAGCGAGGGTCGCGGTCACATCATCGGTCGCGTAGCTGCACTGGGTGGGCGACACGGCGCCGCCGGCTTCTTCGGCTGAGCAGGGAACAGCACCTGCGGTGGGAAGGATCAGTGTACCGCTTGAAGCCTGCGTGGTCCAAGTTGAGCCCGACGCGGCGTACCAGCTCGACATGCTGTCTTTGGTGTCCTTCGGGTAGGGGGTATGGCAGTTGTTGGGGGCATCGCAACTCGCCGCAGAGCCCTGCTCGGCAACGGGAAGCGACTTGAGGCAGTAGTCGACCACCCCCGTGACCGCCTCGAACTTGGCGGTCTGCACGGCGTTCACCCAGTCGACCGTGGAACAAATGTTCGAGACATGCCGAACGGTGACCCCGAGCGCCTCTATGTTGGCGCGTTGCTTGACCAGCTCGGCCGCCATCTTTTCAGTCGTGTAGTTCTTGTCGGTGGGCACATACCCGGCGCCGTTCGCGTGAAGACCGATCGCGTCGCCGCCGGTCTCGAGCTCCTTGAGGATGTTGACGCCGTAGGTCTTGCTCTTTTCGACGATCTCGGCAGCCTCCCAGGTCGCGACTGCACCGTTCTTGTGAAAGAGCTCGGCGGTCGTTCGTATATTGGCAACGTAGTTGTCGAACCCCGTTTGGCTTGCCACCAGGGTCGGGCCTTCGAGGTGGAACGTGAACGCACTGTAAAGCGGCTGAACTTCGGTGGACGAGATGGTCCCCGCATCGACATTGGCACTGCCGTCTAGCGCGCCACCGTCAGCCGACGTGTCGCTTGGAGACGAGCTACACGCGAGGCAGGTGAAGACAGTGGCGGCGGCGATCCATTCGTTACGCATCTCAGGCACCTCTTGCTCGGGCTCTTACACAATGCGTGCCGAACGCACGCCTCGCGAATCGTAAGCCTATTTGTGCAGGATGCGGGAGCATATGCGGTCCTTTTTTGGTCCAGTGGACCGCCGACCGTGCGGCTTCCTCAAAGCCGTTCGAGCACCACCGCGATTCCCTGCCCACCACCGATGCACGCGCTTCCGACGGCGTAGCGACCATTGCGGCGTGCAAGTTCGTAGACCAAGTGCGCCGTGATGCGTGCGCCGCTTGCGCCGAGCGGGTGACCGAGGGCGATGGCTCCGCCGTTGACGTTCGTCTTGTTGCGGTCGAGCCCGAGCTCTTTCTCGACGGCGAGGTACTGTGGCGCGAACGCTTCGTTCACTTCGACGACGTCGATGTCACCTATGGCGAGCTTGGCGCGCGCGAGTGCGATGCGAATCGCAGGGGCGGGACCGATGCCCATGATGTTCGGGTCGACGCCCGCGACGCCCCATTGCACGAGCCGCGCGAGAGGCTTGAGCCCGTTGCGTTTCGCGAAGTCTTCAGACACGAGGACCAACGCAGCGGCCCCATCGCAGATGCCCGACGCGTTACCAGCCGTGACGACGCCGTCCTTCTTGAAGACGGGCGCGAGCTTTCCGAGAACTTCGAGCGTCGTCTGTGGACGCGGATGTTCGTCGACCGCAAACGTTATCGTACCTTTCCTGGTTACGATTTCGTACGGCGCGATCTCGTCTTTGAACGCACCCTTCTCGTTCGCCGCTGCCCAACGCTGTTGACTTTGTAACGCGTACTGATCGCAATCAGCACGCGAGATGCCGTACTGCGTGGCGAGGTTTTCGGCGGTCACCGCCATCGGCGTGTTGGTGTAGCTATCGGTGAGCGCGGTCCACAGTGAATCCTCGAGCGCAGGCGCCTTGCCGAACGCGAAGCCTTCGCGCGCGCCTCGCAGAACGTGCGGCGCTTGCGACATGTTCTCCGTACCCGCGACGAGCACGGCTTCAGTCTCGCCGAGAAGAATCTGCTCAGCACCGTTGATCACGGCTTGAAATCCAGAGCCGCAAAGACGGTTGACGGTCAGCGCCGGCACCTCGATCGCTAGCCCCGCCTTTAGGCCTACGTGGCGCGCGCAGTAGATCGCGTCGGCGCTCGACTGCAGCACGTTTCCGACAATCA
>CAMBEV010000122.1 GCA_945865595.1 Nannocystis exedens
ACCTTCGTCGCGAACCTTGGTGGCGAAGAGGTTGCAACGTGGACCGGCGCCACTGCATGCGGCAACTGCCACGCGATCGACGCGCTCGCGGGACGTGTCGCCGGGAGCGTTGGAGTGCAGGCCGATGGCGGCGTCACGAACGCCACGAAGGGTGAGCTTGGCTACCGTGTCCCGACGACGGGCTCGCTCGGAGAGTCCACGTACACCGGCACCGCGAAGGTCGCCGCGGTCACGTGCGTCACGTGCCACTCGGTCACCGACGTGACCGACCCGCATCGCACTGGGCTCGCGTACGCGCCGGGGTCGTTCCCATTGCGCGTCGCATCGGGAGCGACCGACGAAGCGTTCATCGAGAAGAGCCCCGACACAACAGCCGTAACGGGTATGTCGGCGGGCAAGCTCGGAACGGCCAACACGTGCGTCTTCTGTCACAAGTCACGGAAAGATGTGACAAATTACATCAAAGCGACCAACGCCCTCTCGAGCAGCCGATGGGGACCGCACAACGGCCCGCAAGCGGATGTCTTCTCAGGGGTCGGAGGTTATCACTTCACCGGGATGACGTACGGCAACTCGACGCACCAAGCGAAGCTCACCTGTGTCGACTGCCACATGCCCGGCGTGACCACGAACGGGAGCTCGCCGAACCACTCGTTCTACGCTCAGGTTTCGGCCTGTCAGTCGTGCCACGTCGGCGCGACCAACTTCGACATCACGGGAGGTCAGTCGCAGATCAAGGCGGCGATGCTTGAGTTGCAGAGTGCACTCAACGCTGCGGGCTACCTAACGCGTTCGGCAGCCGCACCCTACGTCGCGCTGACCACGGCCGAGCTCGGCGACGGTCACTTCGAGCTCGATGGGACGCGGCCGAATGGTGGCGCCGACGGTGGTGTGCCGAGCCTCACGGCGAACCAAGCGGGCGCTCTTTACAACTACCTCATCGTCGCGCGTGGTGGCGCGCTTGGGGTGCACAATCCGAAGTACGTTCGCCAGCTCCTGTTCGATTCGTACGTCGCCATTGCAGGGAAGGCGCCCGCGACCCTCGTCCGCCCTCAATAATAGGCGCTATGCACCGAGCGGCTCCACTCGCGATCGCTGCCACGCTCATCGTTGGCGCTGCGGCGTGCGCGAGCGATCGCGTCGACGCGGACGGATCCGATGCGCGCCGGTGGACCGTGCATTCACCCGGCGTCATCGACCCGCGTTCGAGTGAGTGGCACGGCAAGGCGCTTCGCGACGCGCGGTGGGCGCCGATGCTCGACGCAAACGATGCGAACGCCTGTGGCCGCTGTCACGACGGAACGCTGTCGCGCCCTGCCGGTGTGAGCCTTGCCGCGCCGGGAGCGACCGATTGCAGGAGCTGCCACCAAGAGTCCCACGGCATCGTTGCGTGCACCACCTGTCACGACGGACCGCGTTCGGGCGCGCACGCCGCGCATGTGAATCCCTCCGCATCCCACGCGACCGGACTCGCTTGTGCGACGTGTCACCCTTCGCCGAGTGCACTTGCGGGACGTGACGTGATCAGCGGCCTGCATGGAAATGGCGCGGTCGAGATCGTTTTCGATTCGGCCCTCGTATCCCCAGAAGCGAGCTACGATCGATCGACGGGCACGTGCGCGGTCGCATGCCACAACCGCGGTGGCGCACGCGGGCGTGTGTTGTGGGCAGACACCGCGAAGATGGGTTGTGGTGACTGCCACGCGTCGCCACCCGCGGAGCACTTCCCCGGTGCGTGCGCAAGTTGCCATCGTGAGGCCGACGCGACGGGCGCCGCGCTCTCGAAGGGGCCGCTCCACCTCAACGGCCGCGTGGACCTCGGCGATGGAAGTGGCGCATGCGGCGCGTGCCACGGAGCGGGCCAAGACCCGTGGCCGACGTCAGGCGCGCACGCGCGGCACAAGAGCCCGATGCTGACGACGGCTGTGGACTGCTCGAACTGCCATGCCGTACCGAGCACAGTCGTTGCACCAGGACACCTCGACGGCGTCGCGCAGGTTGCGTTCGCCGGTCGCGCCACCGATCGCGGTGCACGCGCAACGTGGGACGGGGCAACGTGCAGCACCGTCGCATGCCACGGCGCGCGTCTCATCGACACGCCCAAGGTGGTGCCCGTTTGGTCGGACACGACGGGCGCCGCAAGCGCGTGCGGCGCGTGCCACGGGATTCCGCCGACGCAGCACACCGTATCCACTTCGTGCGACCGTTCGACCTGTCACGGAGCTGAGGTGTCGATCGCGCCCTCCGGTTTCGCGATCACGGCGAGCGGAAAGTCACTGCACATCAACGGGCTCGTTGAGCCCGCGCGGTAGGGGCCGTTCCACGAGCCGCAAAGCGAGCGCCCGCCTATTGGCCAATGGTTGTCGACATCTGGAACGAGTTCGCGCCGAACCTCATGACGGGCTCGTAACTCACAGGCGTCGCGTCGAAGGTGCCCTTTTGATACCCAGGGTCTGCCTGATCTTGCCAACGAAAGTTCTCGTGGGTGTTCAGTTCGAAACTAATGGTAACATTCGCAGACACATTTTGCGGTATCGCGAGGGTGACGGGGAACCGATATTCGGTCTCGCTGCCTGACGATTCGAGCGAAATGCCACCGCCTTCGGGCGTTTGGGGCACCGGTCCATTTTCGCCCGTCTGTGTGCCATACGTTTGGCCGTTTACGTCGAACTTAAAACTGTAGTGACCTTTGTTCCAGGTCTTGCCATCGATCGTCGAACCGTCTGAGCCAAGGCAACGATGGTGTTGTTCATCATGCGAGGTGGGTGGCCTGTAGGCTCACCTTTTATGAGCGCCGCGCTTTTTTTTAGAATTTTTCTCCAAGCAACGTTTCAAGGCGCCGAATGCCGGTGGACTTCGGAAACGCCTTTGTAAATTGCGCTGCGCGTCGATGGGCTTCGTCAGTGCGACCCATATTTTTGAGCGCCTCGATCGCAATCAGTTCACGTTCTTGACCAAGCATGCCGCGCGGAAAAAGTTGGGCGCTCTGGTTACAAATGGCGAGCGCTTCACTCGGATTGCTTCGCAATGCGTCTTGCGCACGTTGCATCGCCCTCAGCTCGGTTTCGGGCTCAGCTTTGGGCGGCTCTGCGGTCGCCGGCGCAACGATTTTCTTCGCAGGTGAAGGAACGGGCGCCACGCGTTCGGGTTCGCTTGCGCGCATGACCGGAACGGGAATGATCGACGGTGGCGGGGACGCAACGCTAGGCACAGACGCGGCCGTCACCGTTGGAGCTGTAGGCTCCGGCGCATTCGTCGACCGCACCACCACAGTGCCACCCACAACCGCAGCGACGCTCAGGCCAACTACCGAAGCCATTTTCGCGATCGTCGGAACGGCAACGGCTGCACCCGTCGGTCCGCCAGATGGACCAAGAATCGGACCGAGGCGCAACGCGAGGGCATCAAGCTGCCGTGCGTTCGGTAACTCGTCGCGCCCAGACTCGAGCAGCGCGCGAAGCGATGCATCGTCGGTCGAATCGAGCAGCCGCCTCTCCAACTCAGGGAAATCGTTGCTCATGGCGCCCTCCTCTCTTCGTTCAGTCTCTTGACGGATGCGGTCACGAGGGCTCGCGCAGCATGAAGGCGCGAATAAGCTGTTTGAACCGGACAGCCCACCGCTTGCGCGACATCGTTCATCGAAAGTTGCTCGATCTCGTAAAGAACGAAGACCGACCGCTTGTCATCGTCGAGTGTGCCGAGCACTTGATCGAGTTGTTCCCGCGCTTGACGAACTGCCAGATCGTGATGCGGATCGCACGCGCTCACCTGCTCTGGGGGTTCATGCGTCACAACCTCGCGTCTGCGACCCACGCGCTTGCGATAATCGGAGGCGGTGCGCACACAGATTCCGTACACCCACGTCGTGATCGAACAACGATGCTCGAACTCGGGCAGGCGACGATGAACCACGACAAACACCTCTAGGCACACGTCCTCGATGTCGCTCTCCGCGACCCCTAACCGACGCAGCACACGCCAAGCGTACGGACCGCACTCGCGAAAAATGCGCGCCGTATCGAGGCCGATTGGCTCGCTGATTATCAAGGGAAGACGACCCCGAGGCCTACATCACCGATTGCCGCGACAGCAGACATCTGAAAGGCCACGGTTTCCTGCGTGTTCACGTTCAAATAGGTGAATTTGTCCCGAATCATAGGAACGAGCATTGCGAGGCCCGCACGGACTGCAAACGGCCCAAAGAGACGCACGGAGAAGCGAGCCTCGAGTGCCCCTGCCAGAAAGATGCGCGACTCGTCAGGTTTCGGAACCGTAAATCCAGTTGACCGTGCTCTGATAACGCCGATGTATCCCGCCGCACACCCATAGGCACGCACCCGGTTAGAGTTGAACACGAGCGGACATAGGCCGCCCGAGAGCGTTAGCAATGAAAACGTAATGTCTCCGGTTGCGACGTGGGCGGCGTTGTCGAACCAGAACGTCCCCGATCCTTCGAGGGCAATCGGAACGCGAGGGGGCTGCGCAATGAGGCTTGCCGTCGCACCAACGCCAAGGTTGGGCAACAAGCCGAGGCTGCCCGCGCCACTTCCGGCGGCATCGATGCGCCACCCAACGGGAGCGGGACGAGGCTCCTGTGGTGGTTCGGCTCGAGGTCGCTGCGCCGGCGCGGGATGGTCAATCAACTTGGCATCCGGATCGATCATCACCGCAATGATGAGCGCGAGCGCCTCGCGCATTTCGGAACAGGCGCCACTGTCTCGAACCAGCTCACGCGTTCCAAGCAGCGCCCCGTGGGCATCGCGGATCGTGATCTCTGCGCGCCAGCCAGCTTCTTGCGGAGCGATGTGCCCTTCGACTGAGACATCGGCTTTTGACGCAGACACGAAGACGGAACGCCCGAGGCGCTGTTCGACGTCACGCGCAAGGTCCCGCGTCGCAACGCATCCGGCTGCGCCTTCAAGGCGAATCCAACTGAGCGAAGACGTTCGCGCACGGGCCTCGGCGTGGCTCGCATCGTCTGCTCGCGCAACGGAAACGAGCGCAATCATCGCTGCCGCGCTCGTTAGTGTGCGGAGGGCTGTCATGCGAGAGGCAACGTACCCGCTAAGGCGCCCCGCACACCAGCCACTCGCCAAGAGCGGTGCGCTCTTCGGGCGTTGGGCCATCGGGCCCGGGAGGCATCGACGCGTTCTCATCGCCTGCGTTGATGAAAATGCGATCCCGCGCGATCCGAATAGCCCCGACGCTGGAAAACGCCCGTGAGCTGTAGCCGTTGGGTCCGCCGTGGCAACTCGTGCAATGACGCGCGAAAAACACCCTGCCGAAGTTCTCGTACGTATGAGCGGTACCCTGCGGGGGACACGTCGTGTCGTCGATCTTCGTAGCGCCGCTGCACGCCGCGACCAGCCCGATCGCAAGCATAGTCAAGGCACTTGCCTTCATAGCGCAAAGTCCAAGGCCACCCCCAAGTCGAGGCCGAGATACCACCGCGGGCCTAGCGGATCGGGGAACCAGGTGGTGTTCGCGTTCACGGCAAACGCGGGCTCGACCCTTGGACCGAGCGGTTTCAGCGGAAACTCCGCGCCTAACGTGAGGCCACCGCCCGCACGATGGCGGATGCCGGGGCCGATTCCAAATAGGACACCCATAGGTGCATTTTCGACCGACACGAGCGACTCCTCATGCTGGTGGATCGCGAAGACGCGCCCAAAGGGACGAACCCCACGCAGGGGCACGTAGCCGGCGATTCCAAACGAGAGGCCTGTGTTGAGCCTGCGATTGACGGTCGCGTAACTCTCCCACCCTTGAAATTCGATCGCCACGACGTGGGAGAAGCGTGCACCTGCGCGCAGGCTGGCGCCACCTCCGTAGTCGCCGCGCCAGCTCGTTGCGTATGCGGTTAGACCGGCTGCAATCGTGAGTGCGACGGGACCAGCGTGGGCACTTCGTGAAGAAAAGGCGGAGGAGAAAAGCGCGAATAGAGCACACCACCGAAGCGGGACCGCTGCGAGAATTTTCATGTTGTGTCGGTGAGTGGCCGCCCTACGCGCCGTTTATGAACGCGTGACGAAAATTATCAAACCCCCGACGCCAGCGGTGAGGCCCGAAGCGCCCACGGCATCGCTTCTTCAAGTTGCGATGCGAGTGCGAGCACGTCGTCGTCTGCGCCCAGGTGGCCCACCAGTTGAACACCCATCGGCAAACCACGCGGCGAGAGGCCAGCGGGGATGGAGGCCGCGGGTTGGCCTGAAATGTTAAAGGGCGCCGTGAAAATTCCCAACGGGGCGAGCGCTCGAAACTTCTCTTCGGCTGGCAACGCTGCGAACTCCCCCACGAGCGGCGACTCCATCGCAACCGTCGGCGACACGAGAAAGTCGGCGCCATCCATCATGCCCAGGATGCGCGCGGCGAGCCTGTCGCGGTGGACAATCAGGTCCTCAAGACGAAGGCCCTTGCCCAGCTCAGCAAGCCAGCGTGTCGTCGGTTCCATCAAGCGCGTTGACGAAAATGGAACGCGCGCCATCATCGAGCCCCAGAGCGGCAAGAACTCGTCGAGCGTTGCGGGCGGAACGGCGCACTCTTCGATCGTGTGCCCGAGCGCTTCGAGCACGCACGCCGTTTTACGGGCCGCCTCCTCGAGCACGGGTGCCGTCTTCGCGATGGGGCTTTGCGTGATCAGGCGAATTCTCAATCGCTTCTTGCCAAGGCGTTGACGCCGCTCGGCCCGTGTGGCGAGGACCGCATCGCGGGTCGTGACGCCACGCATCACATCGTAAAGTGCTGCGCCATCATCGACCGTGTGCGCAAGAGCGCCCGACGTGCTGAGCCCGATCGCGCGAACGAATGCGTTCGGATACGGCAAGCGACCGCGAGACGGCTTGAACCCGAAGAGGCCGCAGAGAGCCGCAGGAATGCGTACCGACCCACCTCCGTCAGAGCCCTGTGCGAACGGCACAAGGTTGGCGGAGACCGCCGCGCCCGATCCGCCGCTCGAGCCCCCGGCGCTGTGCGCGCGATTCCAGGGATTGCGCGTGGGCGGATGCGTGTCGGGTTCTGTCACGGGAAGCGCGCCAATTTCCGATGTGGTGGCCTTGCCGATGATCACGACGCCGCCTCGCCTGAGGCTCGCCACGTTGTCGTCGTCAAAGGGAGCGAACAGATACTGAAATGCGCGCGAACCCATGCGCGAGAACGTTCCGCGCACAAAGTTCAGATCCTTGACGGCTATCGGGACGCCGTGAAACGCCGCGTCCGAACGCGTTCGGTCCTTGCGTCGCGCGGACATCAAGGCGCGCCGCTCGAAGAGGTCGACGAAGGCGTGCACCTCCGGGTTGAGGCGCTGCGCACGTTCGAGAAAGTAGCGCACGACTTCTTCGGATGAGAGCGCGCGCCGATGGATGCGATCGGCAAGCGCGAGAGCCGACATGGCGCCGAGTTCCATGGGTTAGCGTCTCACGATTCGGCTCCCCCGTCAGTCAGCGCCGAAACACGTGACACCCGCTGCATACCGCCGCTTGCGGCTGGTGCCTGCGGCGATCGTCGTGGCAGCCCTCGGTGCACGTCTTGCGGTCCGCACGGGTGGGACCATGCGATGTGTGGCACTGCGTACAGTCAACGTGGTTCGCGACCGCGTGCAAGCCCGGCAGCGTCGCTGGTGCATGGCACGTTGCGCAGTTGGGTGGCGCCGCAACGCCCTTGGGCCCATGCGCGCGGTGGCACGTGTCGCACCCGCCTTGCACGGTCGCGTGCGGCGCCTTGGCTTCGCGCGTGTGGCAAGAGGCGCAGGTTGCGCTCGGTACCTTTGAAGCGCTGTGCGTCTCGTGGCAACTGCCGCACTTTTGGTGGCCCTTAGGCGCGCTCGCCTGCTCGGCGGCATGGCAACTTGCGCATGGCGGAGAGGCAGACGGCTTGTGCGCGGATGCGCCGTGGCAAGAGGCGCAATCGCTGTGTCCTCGGTTCGTCGACGCGAGCGCCACCTCTTTTGCGTGGCACGTGCCGCAGTTCATCTCTGACGCTGCGGCCGACGTTGCGTGCGGCTTGTGGCAGCTCATGCAAGCGGTGCCACCGGCGTGTGCACCTGTGTCTGTGCGTGCGATCGCTTGGTGGCATTGGCTGCACGCGCTCGCCACGGCTGTCGAATCGGCGGGGTGTGGTGAGTGGCAGCTCACGCAGCTTGCGCTACCGGCGTGAGAGACGCGGACGTCAGCGTGGCACGACTGGCAAGCGATCGCAGCGGCTGTCGATGCGTGCGGGGCGTGGCAGTTGGTGCACGCGGCGTGCTGGGTCACGCGGCTGGCGAGGAGCGCCGGCTTTGCGTGGCAAGTGGCGCACGCCTTTCGCGCGTCGAGTGCTGGGGTGTGGGGCTGGTGGCAGTCGGCGCAGTCTTTGCTGCCCTGGTGCGCGGCGTGTTTCGTGGCCTTCTCGTCGTGGCAGTTCGCGCATGGCTTCGGTGTCACGGACGCGGAGCTGTGCGCACGATGGCAGTCGGCGCAGTTCGTCGTGGCGTGCTCGGCGATCTTGGCGAACTTGCCCTGCGCCTGCGCGTGGCAACCCATGCACGTGGGCGCTTGCTGATTCGGCGCGAAGGTGTGGCACGTGATACAATTGGTTGCGCCACTCCCACTGGTCGCGTGCCTGTGTTCTGCCTGGTCGCCGTGACAGCGCGCGCAGGGGGCGGGCCCCGGATTCTTGAATCCGTCGCGTTCGACGTCGTGGCAATCGCGACAGGCGATCATGCCCGCGTCTGCCTCCTTGCCGACGTGCGCGCGGTGTCCCTCGCTTGTGCGCGCCTTCTGCCATGACGCAGGCACAAGGTGAGACGGCACGCCCGACGTTTCACGCCCAAGACGCCGCACAAACGCGACGATGGCGACGGCAGCGATCGCGAGCACGACGACCGCCGCCAGCGTGCGTTTGAACGCGCGTGTCACAGCCCGCCTCCGTGGCAAAGGCGACACGGCAGATCGCGCAATTTGTCCTTCGTGCTGACGAAGCTGCGCCCGTGCGGGTTGCCGCCAGGGCCGCCCACGCGATGGCAGCCGATGCAGAGCTGCTCGCCCGCGCCGCCGTGACAGCCTGCGCACGCGCTGGGATCGATGCGCGCCTCACCACCGTGCATCCCACCGCCGCGCCCCGTGCCGATCCAGCCTGGAGGGTGCGGACTGCGCGCAGC
>CAMBEV010000123.1 GCA_945865595.1 Nannocystis exedens
GAGCAGAGGCGGCTAACCTCATGCGCCGCGGTGACGCGCGGGGGGCCGCGTCCGCGTTGATGCAGGCAATCGCGGCAGTGTATCTACCAGAGTCGGAATATGTTCCGATACTTTACGATCTTCAGGTCGCGCTGCATCAATGCGGCGACCACCGAGGCGCGCTAACGGTCACCTGGTACGCAAGAGGGGCGCAAGATGGCGTTGCGCGCGCCCTAGCGGTCGCGGGCTCACACGTAACGCGGAGTGATCGTGCCCGTTCGCTCGAGTGCCTCGGCCAACTGGCAGACGCGGTGGGCGAGTGGGAGCGCGGCGGCCTGCTCGCGCAAGCAGCGATTGCGGCTGAGAAGGCCAACCAGTGGCAGGCTGCCCGGGCACTCTGGGGCCGCCTCGCCGAGAGGCCACCGATGACCGTCGATGGGTATCAGCACGGGTTACTTTTCTACAACGTCGCGCGCGCTGCTAAACAGTGCCACGATCCGAAAACCGCCCAGCGGGCGCTCAATGAATCGGTTCGGCTTCTTGACGAATCGGCCGACCACTTCGAATCGCTCGGCCAGCGGGAGCGTGCGTTTGATTGCTTCCACGTGCTCACGCAAGTTGCGCGAGAAGGCGGCGCGTTCGAACACACGCTCGGTGGATTCGTCAACTGTGTGCGCATTTTGCGCGAAGACCAGCTTCGCACCTTCGCGCTCCAGTACTACGAGGACGCAATTCGCAAGGCGCGCGAGGCCAACGAAGCTTCGGCCGCGGCAACGCTCGCCAAAGAAGCAAGCGACTACGCGCGCGCCTCGGGCCTGACGCGCATCGCGGTGTACTACACCCAGCAGCAGGCCTCGCTCTGGCAAGAGGCCGCTGCGATGCTGCAACGTCGTGGCGCCCCCACCGAGTTGGCGGAGAACGCCCTGCTCGCATCGGTTCAAGCGCGCGCCGAGCTTCGTCAATTTCGCGCGGTGGGTGCCGTCTTTTTGCAACTCGCTAAGCTCGATTTAGCACTGGAGCGAAAAGAGCGTTACGCGCAACTCGTGGGCCGTTACGCAGGCGCCGCAGACGAGAACCTCGACAACGTTGAGCTTCCGGCGAACATCAAGCAGTCGGCCGAAGTGACCGACGTGTGGCACGAAGACATTCGCGAGTGGGAGCAACGTGGCGACGCCGCCGAGGTGTGTGCGGACATCATGCTTGACTCGCGCTGGCCCGAACTCGTGAGACGCAAAGCAATGGTTGCACGTTTGCACGCGCTCAATGCGGACCCGGCAACGCCTCAGAACGTAAAGTGGCGCGTCGAGCTGGCCAAGCAACTCGCACAACTGCAGCTCTACAACGTGCTCTCGCCTCTCGAGGCGATGTTCCGCAACCAAGAGAAAAGCGTGCAGCTCGCCGTCATCGCTGCGATGGGAACCCTCTTCTTCAAACGCACCTTCGTTGTCCTACGAGAAGCCCTGCGCTCCTCCGACAAGGCGCTCACCGAAGCCGCATCGGCGGCCATCGAGTTGCTCTATTTCCCGCACGCGTTCGACCCGCTTACCCGCATCGTCCGTGAGGAAAGCGAGGCGCGCGCGAAGACTGCTGCCATTCGTGCGATCGCACGCATCGATACGAAAGAGGCCGCCGAGTACCTGCTGCAACTCATCACCCACGGCGACGATCAAGAGTGCGCAGCCACAGTCGAAGCGCTCTCTCGCTCACGAGGCGCCAAGTTTCTTGACCTTGCACGAAGTGAGCTGGCGTCGCTCGGAGATCGCGCGCAAGATGCCGTCAAGAAAATTGCCCAACTACGTGGCTACACTTTGTAGCATGTGTTGTTACTTTGTTGGACGAAACGTTTCTTGAATGCGATTGACGCTCGCAATTTCACCCATGACGATGACGGCCATATCGGCTTCTAGCTTTGTATCGAGCGCCGGGTTGTAGACGAGCTCGCCCGACGCTCGCTGCACGGCGACGATCATCAGGTGCCCTTCGCCTCGCACGTGCAACTCGCCAAGGGTGGCTCCGATGAGCGGCGAAAGCGATGGAATCACGACCTCTTCGAGCCGCAACGTTTGATTGCGATCGCGCATCAACTGGTCGAGAAACTCATTCAGTTTCGGCCGAATCAACTCGGTTGCCATGCGGCGACCGCCGATCTGCGTTGGGTTCACGGTGCTCGAGGCGCCGGCCTTCATCATCTTCGGCCCTGCGCCATCCTCAGTAACCTTTGCAACGATGCGCATCGACGCATTGAGGCTTCGTGCACTCAAAGTTACAAATAGGTTGTCCTTGTCGTGCGTCAGTGCAGACACCAAACCGCGGGCCCGCTCAACCCCCGCGGCAGACAGTACGGAATCAACGGTCGCGTCGCCGTGGACGAAGACCATGCGTCCTTCGCACAGCTCTTCGGACACGTGCTCAAGGTGCTCGGCGTTGCGGTCGATTACCACGAAGGGCGTTTGCGCGGAGATAAGCTCTTCGATCACGTGCCTTCCGGTTGAGCCCGCGCCGGCCACAATCACGTGCTGTGATAACAAAGCGACCTGTTTTTTCATGCGATTTCTCCGCAGGGCGTGCCCAATCACGCCTTCGATCAACAGCGCGGTCAGATTGCTCTGAAAGTAAGCGATCGTTCCAAGACCCAGAATGATCAGCGCTGCCGTGGTGAAGCGGGCACCGGCGACCTCGTGCATTTGACTTAGCTCGCCGAAGCCAACGGTGGTGATCGAGATGACCGCCATGTAGACGCACTCGCCGAGTGCCCACCGTCCGTGACCCAATACGAACAACGCCACCGCCCCGATCAGCACAAGCAAGTTGAAAATCGCGAACGCGACGAGCAAGCGTCGGACCAACGGATGGAGTGTGGGCGGAGAGAGATTCATCCCGGGCGATGCATCATCCTACGTTGTCATTCTGAACGAAGTGAAGGATCTCCGAGAGCCTGCCTGGACAGAACTGATACCCTCCCGGGTGACATGCGTGTCCGCATCGAGGCGATCGATCGCCGTCCCCTGCTGTTGCCTCTGCGCGTTCCGTTTGTGATCGCGAGCGGTGAAGTCGCGACCACGCGCGCTGTTGAGGTCGAAGCAACGGTCTCCTCTGAAGGCGTTACCGCGACAGGCCTAGGCGAAGCAGCCGCACTCCCTCCCGTCACACACGAAGACGTCGATGACATCATCAAGAACATTGACCAAGCTGCGCGATCGCTCCTGGCGTCCGAAGGTGACATTGCCCCAGAGCATGCCAAGACGTTGATGTTTGCGCTTGATCGCGCGTTCGAAGGCACGCCAGTCGCGCGAGCCGGCGTCGAGGTCGCGCTCCTCGACGCGATCGCACGCCTCGAGAAAATGCCCCTTTACCGATGGTTAAGGCCGGGCGCGAAGCATAAGACAACTTTCTTGACTGATATCACCCTGAGCATCGGGCCGATCGCTTCGATGGTGGCCGAGGCCCAAACATGGCACGCGCGCGGCTTTCGTTGCTTCAAGGTAAAGGTTGGGCGCGACGTCGACCACGACATCCAAGCGCTTGGTGCCATTGCAAAGACTCTTGACGGTGTCTCATTTCGCCTCGACGCAAACGCAGGATTTTCCGTAAAGGACGCGCTCTCACTCATGGCCGCGGCAAAACGACTTTCATTGCGCGTCGAGTGTTTCGAGCAGCCGTGCGCCGCCCATGATCTTGACGCGATGGCCCAGGTGACGAGTGCGATCGACGTGCCCGTGATCGCCGACGAGAGCGTCAGCTCAATGCGTGAGCTCGATGCGATCGTCAAGGCCAAGGCGGCGGACGGCGTCAACCTGAAGCTCACCAAGATGGGCGGCCCCTTGCACGCGCTTCGCATCGGTGTCGCGGCCCAACACGCGGGGCTCAAGCTCATGATGGGTGGCATGGTCGAGTCACGCCTCGGCATGACCTCAGCGGCCCACGTTGACGCGGCCCTTGGCGGCGTCGACTTCGCCGACCTCGACACCGCGTTTTTGCTCACCAAGGAGGGCCACCGCGGCGGCTACACGAACGAGGGCCCGCGCCTCACGCTTACGGATGGACCCGGTCTCGACGTGACTCGGCTCACTTGAAGAGCGACGAGTACTCCTTGCAAATCTCGCTGTAGGCCTTTGATTTGTCGCGATCCATGATCACTTTCACCTGAAGGCCACAAATGGCCGTCGTCGACATCTTCACGCTCTCGCCAAGGCTTTTCTTGTTCTCGGCGGAGACCTGAAATCCTCGCGCGGTCTTGATCTCGGCATAGCGGCTCCGGAGGTCTTCCTTCTTGGCGTCGAATGCCTTTTTGACAGCCTCAGGACCTTCCTTACCAGCTTTGTCCTTGAGGTCAGCTGCGAGCGCATCGTTCACCTTGATGAACGCTTCAACATCGGAATTCTTGCTGCAACCCGTTGCAAGCGACGCAACGATCAAACCACACACCACCTTCATCCGATCCAGTTTATCAGCCACCAAGGTAGGCCGCTTGAATTTCAGGGTCCGCGGCGAGTTCGACGGATGGCCCGCTCTTCGCGATTTCACCCGTTCGAAGCACGTAGGCCCGATGGCTCGCCCTGAGCGCAACACGCGTATTTTGCTCGACTAGAAGAATGGTCACTCCCGCTGCCGCAATCTGCGCGATGGCCACGAAGATCTGCTGCACGAGCTTGGGCGCGATGCCAAGCGAGGGCTCGTCGAGCAAGAGCAACGAGGGTCGTGCCATGAGTGAACGTGAAATCGCGAGCATCTGCTGCTCACCGCCAGAAAGCGTGCCCGCCTCTTGCTTCATGCGTTCGCCGAGGCGGGGAAACAACTGGACGATGTCCTCGAGCGTTTCGCGCATCGTCTTTTTGTCGCGATGCACGTACGCACCGAGTTCAAGATTTTCGAGCACCGTGAGCGTCGGAAAAATCGCGCGGCCCTCGGGCACGAGAGAGATGCCGGCCTCGACAAGGTCCTCCACCGCCATGCCCACGATCGATTTGCCTGCGTAAGTGATCGAACCGTGCGCCACAGGCAGTAGCCCGACGATGCTTTTGAGCGTGGTCGTCTTGCCGGCACCGTTGGCGCCAATCATCGCCACGATCTCACCCTTGCCCACGTGGAGGCTCACGCCCTTGAGCGCGGCGATACCGCCATAGTTGACCCGTAAGTCAGTCACTTCGAGCAGCGCAGCATTGGCGTCCACCGGCGGACGGACTGGGTGCGCGACCCTCATGCTGCGCCTCCTTCGGTGTCTTCGCCCAGGTAAGCGCCGATGACGGCCGGGTGGCTTCGAATCGCCTCGGGGCTGCCATGCGCGATCGTTTCACCATGGTCAAGAACGTGAATTTCTTCACAGACGCCCATGACGACCTGCATGTTGTGCTCGACGAGCACCACGGTGAGATTGAACGTGTCGCGAAGCCATCGCACTTGTGTCTTCAGGCCCTCAGCCTCACCGTAATTCATACCCGCAGCGGGTTCGTCAAGAAGCAGGACTTTTGGCGACAGCATCATCGCGCGCGCGATCTCGAGGCGGCGTTGGTTCCCGTACGAGAGCGACGTGGATGGCGCGTGGGCCAACTCGCGCAGAGAAAACACGTCGAGCATCTCGAACGCTCGCTTGGTCATGCTCGATTCGTCTTCGTAGTGCGAAGGAGACCGCAACAGCGCGGCGAGCAAATGCGCGCGCTTCTGCAGCTCGCACGCGACCAGCAAATTTTCGAGCACGGTGAGTTGCGAGAAGAGCCGAATATTCTGAAACGTTCGTGCGATCCCCGCCTCGGCGATTGCAGCGGATTTCAAGTTGGCGAGCGATTTCCCGCCCAGCGTGATGCTGCCTGTATCGAATGGGTAAACGCCGGTGATCAGGTTGAAGACGGTCGTCTTGCCTGCGCCGTTCGGACCAATCAGGCCGAAGATGGATCGCTCGGGCACGGTGAAGGTCACGTCGCTTACCGCGCACAGACCGCCGAACGATTTCCTCACGTTCTTGAGCGCTAGGGTCATGACGCCTTCGCCCCCCTCTTCTTTTGGAAGAGTTCGCGTTCGCCGAGCAGGCCCTCGGGGCGCAAGATCATCAAGGCGATCAAGAGCGCCGAATACAGAATCATGCGCAGGGCGTTGAGGTCGAGCCACTCGGCGTGCCGCCGCAGGTCCTGCACGAAGCTTGAACCCTGACCGTATTCGATCGCCTTGATGCTCAGCGTGACGAAGACACCGCCGAGCATCGCGCCAGTTACCGAACCCGAGCCACCCAAGATCACCATGGTGATCGCGTCGAACGACGCTTGAAAGTTGAAGGTGTCGGGCTGAACGCTCGGTGTCCCGTCGCGCATCATCGCCAGAAGGCCGCCTGCGACGCCTGCACCCACGGCAGCGAGCACGAACGACGTCACCTTATATCGTGTAGGATCTACACCAACAGCTGCAGAGGCGATCTCATCTTCGCGCAGTGCCCGCAGCGCGCGACCCCAGCCCGAGAACTTGATGCGCCATGCGAGCACCACCATGAGCGTCACGATCGTCAAGATCCAGAACGGTCCGGCGTAGAGCGGTACGCCTTGGTCGCCAGGTCCCGCGTACCCATTCTGACCGCCGAGCGCCGTGATCGACACGCCGAGCGCGTGAAAAAAAGTCCCTGGACCTCGCACCGCCGACCACGCCTGGGCCGGCGTATCTTGCACGCCCACCGTCGCAGTCGCGATCAGCAAACGGAAGATCTCCGCGAAGCCGAGCGTGACGATCGCCAGGTAATCGCCCTTCAACCGCAAACTGGGCAGGCCCAGCAAGAATCCGAACGCGCCTGCCACCACGGCCGCAGCAAGCAACGCGATCGGCACGACGATGAACGATGCCGCAAGCGTTGGCGCGTGCGACCCGAGCTTCACGTGCAATTGCGAAGCGACGACCGCTGCTGTGTATGCGCCGAGACCGATGAAGCCCGCGTGGCCGATCGAAAACTGCCCGGCCATGCCGTTGATGACGTTCAGCGAAACCGCGACGAGCACGTTGCACGCCGTCAGCATCAAGAGTTGCCTCAGTGACCCGTCGGTCAGGATGTCGGCAAGCTTCATGTCGAGCGCGAGCGACACCGCCGCAACGAGCAGCGCCAACACAATCGTTCGAATCCAAGTGCGGCCGGCCATGGGAAAGCGCTTCTATCGCACTCGGCCCTGACGGTCGATGAGGGCCTGCTGGGTCTTGTCCATCCAGTCGGCAAGCGCACAGTCTTTACGCCCAACCTTGACGGACTCGTCGCGAAGGTGCTTCGCCGCGGTGAACCAGACTTTGCACGACTCGACGCTCGAAGTGCCACCGAGCGCGCAACCTTCAACCTTGGCGACCAGCGCCCTGCCTTCGCTCGAGTGCAGGTTCCGCTTGGCCCATTCGAACTGGACACGCAGCTGGCTCTTTTCGTCTTTCTCGCCCGCGAGATCGGCATAGCGCGCTGCATCGCACAGCGTGCCGACGTCGAGTTTGTAACTCGTGCAGCCCACAATTGAGATCGCGCCCATGAAACCGATCATGACACCGATCATGCGATGGATCATTTAACGATGCGCAGGTACGGCGGGAGTTCGCGCTTGCGTGTTGCCAAAACAACTGGGACAGCCACAACTGGGACAGCCGCAACGGGGGGTGGCGCGAGCTCGACCAGTGGCGAAGACTTAGGCGCCGAGCGAATCGGCGTGTCCGCAAGATGGGCTCCCTTGCTCGCGGTCTTTCGTGCGCCTTTCCGTGCAGCGCGTGGTTTGGCAGCGACCTTCTCAGGTTCGACTGCACGCAGATGGGGCGCCTTCGACGCAGCGGCGGATGTGGCAGGTTTTTGTGCAACGCCAAACTGAGGAGCCACTTCGAACGGGACCTCATCAGGCCAAATCACTCCGCGGCCATCGTCGCCGGAGAGCGCGAAGATCGCGGCCCAAGGCATCACGCAAAAGAACGGTGCGCGGTTGAAGCTCAACGTGCACGAGATGCCCTCGTCCTCGACGCGCAGATCGTGAATCGGCACCACCATATTGAGGCCCACTTGAAGGACCAAATGCGGCTGCTTACGAAACCACTGCGGCACCATCACCCCGCCGGACCGCGGGTCGAGGTGAACGAAGAGGCTGGTCTGCGCGAGCAACTCCAGTGCACAGTCTTTTTTCAGCGGAAGACGGGGTGGCTCCATCGGATAGGGCCCCTTATAGCACCCCGCGCGGGTCCGCCCCACCCACGATTCGCTCGTACAACGCATCAGGCAACAATCGCGCGATGCGAAGCGCAGTGACGAGAGGCCAAGGAAACGCAATCACGCTCGGCACCTTTTGTAGGCGCTCCGTGATCACTTTCGCAGCTTTCTCAACGGGCCACTTGAACGGCATCTTGAATTTGTTCTTGTCGGTCATCGGCGTCGTGACGAAACCTGGCTGCACGTCAGTCACGTTGACGCCGCTCTTGCGAAGGTCGATGCGAATCGCTTCGAGGAACGTAGAGAGAGCGGCTTTGCTTGCGCTGTACACAGCCGAATTGGGAAGCGCACGAATGCCCGCGAGACTCGACACACCCACAAGGTGGCCAGAGCCACGTTTGACCATGTGCGGAATTGCCGCCGTGAGCGTTGCGATGGCGCCGTTCACGTTCGCGTCGATCATCTTCTCTGAGAACCCCCACGAGAGATCCTTGGCGTGCTTCGTTCCGCCGACGCCGGCGTTGGCAATCACCATGTCGAGCCCGCCGAACGCGGCGATCGCATCTGTAACTGCATTATGTACATTTTCGGACTGGGTCACGTCGGCGACGAGCACGAGCGGCTCACCTCCTGCCGCCCGCACCTCTTCGGCAAGCGCATCGAGCAACTCGCGACGCCGCGCGACCATCGCAACCTTGGCACCCGATTTCGCATACTCGAGCGCGAGTGCGCGTCCGATTCCGCTTGAGGCACCAGTGATGAGAACCGTTTTGGGCATCGTCATGCCGCCACTCTGGCACCAAGAAGCCACAGTGCAACGTGCAAAGCGCGAAGGGCCCCCGCCCCTCACTGACCATTGTGCTCATTGTCTTCGCGAGGGCTGAAAACGTGGCGGGCAGGCGCCCTCTCCCCATGGGAGAGGATCGAGGTGAGGGTCATCCTCGAAACGCCGATTCTCAGCAATTGCGTTCGTGCAACTCACGTACGAGTGGCAGT
>CAMBEV010000124.1 GCA_945865595.1 Nannocystis exedens
CTTTAGCGCCTGACGGTTGAAGGTTCGTCAAGCACGCGAATCAACGCGTTGCTACTTGGGCGGCTGGTAGCCGGGCTTAAAATAGCTCACCTTTTTCGCGTACTTACGGAGCCCGAAGAGGCACGCGAGGCGGCTGTCGAGCTTGAGCTCGCCGATCGACTGAATCGCCGGCAGCGAACACCCGGAGAGCTCGAGCGACATCGTGGCGACTTTCTTCAAACGGATTAGGCCGCGGTCTTTTTTTGCAAGCCATGACGTCGAGCGCACCTCGAGCTCACCCACTTCCTCGACAGACTCGAAGCCGTCGGGACCCGAAACTGTGTTCGCCGGCGCGCCAGAGTTGAGCCGGAGGATGTTCACTTTCTTGACTAACGGAAGGCTGACCTTCGTGACGCCGTGCGCTTTCAGTTCGTTGACGTTCGAAAGTTTTGGAAAACTGCCGCCGTCGACACGCGCAAGGCTGAGCTTGCCCGTGATCGTCTTGAGCTCCGGAAGCAAGGGCGCGATGTTGAACCTGCTCGCATAGGTGAGATCTTTTGCTTCGACGAGCGCTACCAACGCCTTGCTCGCTCCGCTCGTCTCGCTGATCTCGATACGGCCAGCCTTGATCAGTTTGGGAAGGGGCTCGACGGAAACAAAGGTGAGGTTGCTCCACCAAATCCACTCGACCGATTCAAGGCTCGGCAGGCTGATCGTTTTCACGCCCGCATAGGTGACCAATATCGACTTGGCGCGCTTCAGCTTGGGCATGCTAAGCGCTTGCGGTGAGGGGCCGAGTGCCTGAATGCCGCTGCCCATCGAGACTGGGCGAAGCATCATGTCGATGTCGCCCTGCACTTCAACAACGGCGTCGAGATTCGGGGTTTTCGTTCCACGCAGGATGAGCCTCCCGCCAATCACTTCGCACGTCGTGCTCGTTGTAGCGTCGTCAAGCGTCACGTCACCCGTGCACGCCGCTGAAGTCGACGCGGCACTCGCTGCGTTGGACACGAACATCGCCGAACCCATCGCAACCGCTAACCAATTTCGTCGCATCATCGCATTCTCCCCCGGTGATCCTTTAGACGGACGCGCGCGCAATCGATTGAACGAGCGCGCAAGACTGGGTGCTATTTGACCACACGTAAGCGCGAGGTGCGAGAAAGCGGTTGGTCGAGGACGGAGCGCGCTCGCCCGAGGTCCAGTTCGCCCTCCCACCGTGCGACGACGATGGTGGCGACCGCATTGCCGATGATGTTCGTGAGCGCTCTAGCTTCAGACATGAAACGATCGATGCCGAGCAAGAGTGACAGGCCGGCGACAGGAATGCTGCCCGTTGCTGCGAGGGTTGCTGCGAGCGTAACGAACCCACTGCCTGTGACGCCCGCCGCTCCCTTGGATGTGACAAGAAGCACCAAGAGCAGCTGCACCTCCTCGCCGAAGGTCAAATGCACGCCGAGTGCCTGTGCGACGAAGAGGGAAGCCATCGTCAGGTAAATTGACGTACCGTCGAGGTTGAACGAATAGCCGGTTGGAACGACAAGGCGCACGACCGATGGCGAACAACCGAGCCCTTCGAGCTTGGCCATGAGTCTCGGTAGTGCTGATTCAGACGACGAAGTACCGAGAACGATGGCGAGCTCCTCGCGCAAATAGACCAGTAGCTTGACTATTGAGAGGCCCTGCGTTCGCAAGACAAGGCCAAGCACCACGAACACGAAGAGCAGCGCGGTGCCGTAAAACGTGGCCATCAGTTTCGCCAGGCTGCCGAGTGTTCCGACGCCGTACTTGCCAATCGTGTGCGCCATGGCTCCAAAGGCGCCCAGTGGCGCGAGACGCATCACGATGCCAACGACCCCGAATATGCCTGCGGCACATTGTTCAAGTAGCTTGATGATGCCGGCCGCTCGCTCTCCAATGCCTGCCAGGGCGCTGCCTGTGAGTACTGCCAGGAGCAGCACCTGCAGTACCTCGCCATGAACGAAAGCCCCAACGAAGGTGTCGGGGATGATGGCGAGGAGGTGCTCGACAACACCGTGCGGCCTTGGGCCCGTGAGTTGCTTGTCGAGAACTGATGTGTCAAGAGAGTTGACTGTTGCGTGAATTCCAGCACCCGGCGTAAACAGGTGCGCCATGCCAAGGCCGATCAGGAGAGCCACGGTCGTCATGGCTTCGAACCACAGAATGGCCTTTCCGCCTACTCGACCGACCTTTTTCAGGTCCTTCATCCCGGCGATACCGACGACGACCGTCGAGAAGACGATGGGGCCGATCAACATTTTGATCAGCTTCACGAAGCCGTCGCCGAGTGGCTTCACGCTTACCCCCCATTCGGGTTTGAGCCACCCGAGCAAGACCCCCAGTGTGATGGCGATCAGCACTTGCACGTAGAGACTGGGCAGCCGCCTCTTCTTGGCGTCGCTACCTTCGGCGACGCGCTCAGCTTCTTCGGGGGTGAGGTCCACGCGGCGAGACTATCGGTATTTCCCGGGCCGAGCGCCTTACCCGCAGAATAGAGAAGAAACGGAGAACTACTCGAGGCCGAGAGCGAAGTACCATCGGTTCATGAGATCGTTCTTCGTTTGCGTCGGGTTGGCTGCGGGTGGCTGCGCATCGAACGTGTCGTTGAGTGGTGACGGCGGGACGGTCACTGGCACGTTGGCGCTCACCGTGGCGCCAGTGTCCGTGACGGCGGCGGGCAAAACGTTTTCGTCTTCCACGCAGTTCGCGCTGCAGTGGACGGCGGTGAACGCACATCACTTCGAAGCGCGCGCGACTTCAGCTGCAGGTTCAACGGTCGTGGTGCGCTTCGACAGCGCAGCGACGCAAGGCATCGCGAATCAATTGGCTGCTGCAACCGAGTACACCGTCACGCTGGCGGCATGCGCAGACGAGGCTTGCGCAAGTTCACCGACTGCTACGGGTGTCGGCAAGACCGGCGAAGAGGTTTGGCAGATACAAGGAAGCGGAGAAGCGTACGCGACTGCGACGAAGGTCATCACCGACGGCAACACGCTTTCGTATGCCTTTCGGTACGGGTCTGAGGCCGGTGCGCTCGCGGGCTACACGCGGTACTACTACAACCCAAGCTTCGGCGGAGGGTCCGGCTTTGGCCCCGGTGTGCGTCCAGCGAAGAGCACATCGGCGGGCGCCGATCTTGCCTCGGTAAGCACGTTCGTCGCCAGTGACTCGGGGATCAAGGGTCCGTGCGACGACAAGCATCTCGCAGACTGCCCGAAGAGCGGTGCTCTTTTCATGAGAGCGAGCCAGGGCGTCCCGCTCAAGCGCGGAGGTGTTCGCATGTTCTTTGAAGCCGAAGACCTCAACAGCGCGTCGCATACTCCCCGGCACTACTTCCTTGATAGTCAAGATGGTTACCTAGGAGAAGATTTCAATCCGCTGTCCACAAGCACGGTCTGTGGCGGGAACGGTTCGACGGATTACCAGGCCACAGGAGCGTGCGCGCCTACGCTCACGATTGGGCTCCAAGGCGATTCAACGCTAGGTGACTCCGGTCTCATCGCAGCGCGTCAGGCGAAGATTGGGTATCCCACGCGCACCTCGTGGCTCTGGGATGAAGCGCCGGGCACGTTTCAGGTCATCACAGGCGCCGACGCGTGCAAGAAGTCCCCCGACGGCCTCTTCTATGCCACGTGGGACGGCCTGCGCTGGAACACCGTCAAAGACTCGGGCGGATGCGCGCGGCTCTTTGTGGCTGGTGCGCACGGCCCCGTGATCGTGCATCTCGGTGAGGGGCGATACAAACTCTACTTTGAGCATCGTCCACAGGGCGGCACGCCGGGCCCTCAGGCGAACAAGCCCCTGCACATGGTCTATGCCGATGCCACGCGGACGGGGGACCCGAATGTTGTCGACTTTGACGATTGGGAACTCGAAACCGCTTCGCGCGAAGTTCACTTTCTGTGGCCTACAGGAAAGCAACTTGACGAAGCGGAAGAGAGCGGTCTCGGCGATCACTTCGTCTACGCCCCCGACAGTCTTGCGAGCCAGTTCATGTATGTGAACCTCGGTGGTTTCGACAACCTATCGACCCCGACGACGTCACAGGGAATCGGAATCGCGGTCTTGCTCAATCCATAGTTGAAGGGGCTAGCCCTCTTACCGCCCCAGCGTATCCGTTTCGCCCTGTTTGCAGCGCTCGATGCACGAAATGTCGTCCGCGCATTGCGTCGCGCAGTCGCGCATCTTGCCGCGCTTGTTGGCGCAGTTGGGATCACGCTCGCACTTCATCGGATCGCGCGCCGCCGCGCGTTCGAGTGAACGACAGCCGCCGAGGAGGATCGCGATGAGGATGAGGGCGCGCATCAGCGATCCGCGGTCAGCCGTGTGATCTCTTCGCGAATCATCGTTTCGGCAAGAGGCGGCACGACTTCCCATACGACGCGCTCAACAACGTCGCGCGAAAGCGCAAGGACGGCTTCCACCTGTTGTGAGGTGAGGCCAAGGCCGAGGAGCTTGTCCGCGAAGTCGCTTCCGGCGGCGGATTGGTTGCCCCATTGTGTCCCCGCGGCTTGTGTTCCCCCAGCTTGGTTCCAAAGCACGCCCGGCGTCATCGGCGCTGAAGACGGCGCTGCAGGGACAAGTGAGATTGCGTCAGGTAGGGGCCGCGCGCCTGTCGCGCCTGGTGCGGGGGGCATCGTGGCCGCGGCGGGTGCCGGAGCGCGTTCACTGATTACGGGCGACTCAGAGGATCGCACGGCGGTTTGTCCGCGTTTCACGATCGCACCGCGAACGCGATCGATGAGCTGCTGGGTATCGAAGGGCTTATCGATGGCCTCTTCGGCGTGGATGTCTTTGCCTCGTGCTTCATCGAAAGGATGATGCCGGCTCGTCAAGAGCACCATCGCCGATGACGGGGAGCGTTTGCGAAGTTCGCGCGCCAATTCGTAACCGTCGGCGGGATCAAGATAGGTATCGACCAAGATCACGGCGGGCTGAACGGCCACCTCGCGCAGGGCGCTTTCGGCGGAATCGGCCGTAATCACCTGGAATTCTTCACCTGCAAACGTGAGCTCGTAAGCCTTGCGCATAGTGACGCTGTCATCGACAGCGAGGAGCACTTTGGTCACGTGATGATTCTCCAGAGTAGGTAAGCCGCCGCAGATTGAGGCGCCTGTGAATACGATTGTGCAAACCTGTCGACTGACGTGTCAAGCTCGCGACACTATGGGAGCGCATCGCGGCGAAGGCCACAAGCAGCATTTGGATCAGTGTGTGCGCGATTTGTTGGCGACTTCGTGGGAAAAGGCACGTCGCGCGATTGAGCGGGGGCAGATCTTTGTCGATGGCGTCGCGGTCACCGACACGCGGGCGATTGTGCGCGAGGGCGCCGAGATCGTGCATAAGCCACACGCGAAGCGAGCCAGCTTGGGCATCCAGCCGCTCATCGTTCATCTTGATAGCCAGGTGGTGGTCGTGAATAAACCGGCGGGCATGTCGACGATTCCGTACGAGGAGGAGCGTGGCACGCTCGACGAGTGGACGCGCAAAGAACTTCAGAAGCGGACACAAGAAAAGGGTCGGCCGTCGCTCGGCATCGTTCACCGAATTGACAAAGAGACCAGTGGGCTTCTCGTGTTCACGCGAACCTGGCTCGCGAAGGAGTCGCTGTCGTCGCAGTTTCGGTCCCACACAGTGGACCGCAGGTACGTTGCACTCGTGCATGGCCATGTGTCGTCGCAGACGGTGCGTTCCCACTTGATCGAAAATCGCGGCGACGGGCTAAAGGGCTCGTTCGAGCACACGATTGGGCGAAGGCAGCCGCACCTCAAGCCCACCGGGCAGATTGCGATCACCCACGTGGAGCTTCTCGAACAGTTGAACGGCGCGTCGCTCGTGCAGTGCAGGCTTGAAACGGGCCGCACCCACCAGATTCGCATTCACCTGAGCGAGCTGGGGCATCCGCTTGTGGGTGAACGCACGTACATTCGTCACTACGACGGTGACGTTTTGGCGGCACCTCGGATGATGCTCCACGCGATTGAGCTTGGCTTCGAGCATCCCAAGTCGCTCGAGCGGGTGAAGTGGGAAGTGCCGCCGCCTGACGATTTCGTCAAGATGTTGGACGAACTGCGCGGCAAGAAGTAGTTAGCCACCTCTAGTTCTCCCCGTCATCGACTTCGGGCGAGCTCTTACGCGAGTCGATGATCGTCGGTCGAACGGTCACATCGAGCGCCGACCCACGGTCGTGAAGGCCATCGGGCGAAGGCGGCAGTGACGACGTGCCGCCCTGGCCAAGCGCATTCTTACCATCGAGGAATCGTAAAGTTCCTGAACCACTCGTCCGCTCAAGCACGCCTCGCAGCTCCCCCGGTAGAGGCGCTTCCACGATCAGCTTTTGGCCCGACCGTACGTGCTCAAACTCGATGCGAACACAATGAAGAAACAGCCGGTCGAGCCCGTTCTTCTCTTCGAAGTAGCGATTCGTAGGGTCGTGACCGTACCGATCGTCGCCGAGCAGCGCGTGCCCAATCGCCGAGAGGTGCCGGCGCACCTGGTGTTGCCTTTCTTGTTCAGGAATCACCCGAAGGACGCTGTGCCCTGAGGTCACGGCGAGTCTGCGATAGCGGGTGCGAGCGGGATGCACGCGGCTCCCGTCGCGCAGGTCTCGCGTGATCGCACCCTTCAGCGGCGTGATGCCTCGCACGGCCGCAATGTAGATGCGGCGCGCCGTCTCCGCGCTGAGCGCCGTCGTCCACGCATCGAGAAGGTCAGGCAGCTTGACGAATACGACAAGGCCACTGGTTCCAAGATCGACGCGCGTGACGCACACGGCTTCGGCCATGCCGGCAATGGCCCGCACCCGCGTTGTGAGTGAGAGTGGCGTCGACGCGTCGCCAGTTACGGGCTCGTAGGCAGCCTTTTCGACGACGAGGATGTCCTCATCTTCGTAGATCGCCCGAGGTGGCGGTACGCGTGCCTTGCGCAAAATCGCAACGGTCTCGACCTCCTCGGTAAGCGGGATCATGTCGAACGGCTTGATCGCGGCGGCCACATACCCCAGTCGTGTGAAGTGATCGAGGTCGCGCGCGAGCGTGTCGGGATTGCACGAAATATAAATGATCGATGAGGGTGACAATTGCGCGATCGCCTCCCGCGCGAACGGACTGACTCCTCGTCTTGGCGGATTGACAATGATTGCCTGGTAGAGCTCGTTGCGCGCACTGGCCCGTTTGAGCGCGTCGGTTGTGTCCGCGCACTCGGTCTCCAGCAAGAGACCCTGCTTGTCCGCGGCGAGGCGCGCTTGCTGCACGGCTGGAGCGAACGATTCGACGAGTTTGACCGTCGCACCCTCCGCCGCGAGTCCGAGCGCGAATGCGCCTGAACCTCCGTAGAGGTCGAGCACGCGAAGCGTCGACAGTGGACCGAGCTGCTTCAGGTGGTCGAAGACGGCGTTGTGAATCGCGAGCGTCTGGCCGCGATGCGCTTGCGCGAACGAGCCGAAGGTTGCCAGATGCCTGGACCGGCCGAGCGCGTCGAAGAGCGAACTCTCCCCGAGCAGGTGGGTCGTTTTGTTACCGAGCACCTGTGGTGAATGACCGTCATGAAAGTTGACGGATACGCCGGCTACTTCTGGTACGAGCGAAACGAGACTCTCACCCGCACGCTTGCACACAGCGAGATCAGCGCTCTCTGAGACCACAAACGAGACGAGAAGCCTCGGTGGAGCTCCGATTTCGCCGATGGCTTCGCGGACGTCGATCGCGCGAAGCTCTCCGCCTTCTTCTTGCACGCCGAGCTCTGCGAATCCGGGAGCATTGGTGCGAAGCATCGAGCGAATGGCTTCGACTGCTTTCGCGACGGCCGGCGCGAGCACTTGGCAATGTTCGATGTCGACAAGTTGGTGCCCGCCGCCGCGCGCATACAGGCCGATCGCACCGGTGGCTCCGACCATGAGCTTCGCACTCGTTCGATAGTTCGTGATCGGGCTCGCAGGCTCGACCGCCGATGTGTAGTTGAGCTCGAGCGCCGGGAAACGCGAGAGCGCACCGACGATGCGGCCGCGCTTCTGCGCGAGCTGCTGCGGGTAGGGCAAGTGAATGAGCGGGCAACCGCCGCACGTTTCCGCGTGTAGGCACGACACGGTGTCGCCGGGGAGATCGTGAGCGAGGTTCGCCTTCATCGCGTCGAGGGAGGCTACCACGCTCGTTGTTCGTTGCCCTCGGGTTTGGGTAAGTCTAAGCGCCGGACCGTGTCTCGCTACGAATGCGTCATTGTGGGTGCGGGCCCCGCGGGTGTGACGACGGCGCTGTCGCTCGTGCACGCGCGTTCTGAACTCGCCTCGAGAGTGCTCGTTCTCGATAAATGCAACTTTCCTCGTGACAAATACTGTGCTGGCGCGCTCGGTATGCGAGGCGAAAAGCTCCTCGTTGCGATCGGTGCGATGCCCGACGTCCCCTCGTGTCCGTTCGACGGCATTCGTTTTCGCGGACTCTTCGGCCAAACCGAAGCACGACTCTCGTCGATCGGTCGCGTTGTTCGTCGGATGGAATTTGACGATGCGCTCGTCAAGATTGCCCGCGCTCGCGGCGTGCAGATCGAAGAGGGCACGTCGGTCTTGGGAATCAAGGCCGATAGTGACGGTGTCGCCCTTACGACGAACCGCGGGGAAATACAGGCGAACGTCGTCCTTGGCGCTGATGGTGTCGGAAGTGTGGTGCGCAAGGCGATGGGACTTCCCCGTGGCGCTCTGCGTGCGCAGGTGCTCGAAATCGATACAGAGATCTTGCCGCACGAAAGAGATCTTTCGATGGTCGATTTCGATGCCGCAGATCGTAACTTAACAGGTTACTATTGGGACTTCCCGACGATCGTCGAAGGGCGCACGATGATGTGTCGCGGCGTCTACAAGCTGCTCCTCGACGGTGGCGACGGCGCGGATATCCGCGATCGTTTTGCCGCGCGCCTTCGGGCGATGGGCCTCTGCCTCGAGCACTACAAGAACAAGCGCTACGCGGAACGTGGTCTCGAAACGCTCACCAAAGTAGGGAAGGGTCGCCTGCTTCTCGCTGGCGAATCAGCAGGCATCGATCCCGCGACAGGCGAGGGGATTGCTCAGGCGATCGAGTACGGAACTGTGGCAGGCACATTTCTGGCGGAAAGGTTT
>CAMBEV010000125.1 GCA_945865595.1 Nannocystis exedens
TCGAGCCCAAGGTTGCTCATGACCGTCGCGACGACGCCGTGGTTCTTGAGCTCGTTGTCACGAAGCATGCGTTGTGCGCACATGGCCATCACGACGTCGCCATCGATCACTTGGCCCTTCTCGTCGACCAAGATCACGCGGTCGGCGTCGCCGTCGAGCGCAATGCCCAAAACAGCGTCGCGCTTGATCACTTCGAGGCGCATGTTCTCGGGATGCAGTGCGCCTGAGTCGCGATTGATGTTCACGCCCGTCGGCTTGACCCCCATCGTGAAGACTTGCGCGCCGAGTTCGCTGAGCACAAGCGGCGCGACTTTGTAGGCTGCACCGTGCGCCGCATCGACGACCACGCGTACGCCATCGAGCGTGAGGTCGCGAGGAAACGTCTGCTTGAGGAAGGTGACGTAGCGCCCTTTGGCGTCCTCAATCCGCTCTGCGCGTCCGATTCCGGGGCCATTCTTGCGCGCACCAAGCATCCACTCGTTGCGGATCAGATTCTCGAGTTCAGCCTCGAGTTCGTCGGGCAGTTTGAACCCGTCGGCGCCGAAGATCTTGATGCCATTGTCTTGATAGGGATTGTGACTTGCACTGATCACAATTCCGGCATCCGCGCGCATGCTCACTGTGAGGTGCGCTACGGCCGGCGTTGGAATCGGGCCACACAGCATGACGCGACCCCCCATTGAGCAGATGCCCGCAGAGATCGCCTGCTCGATCATGTAGCCAGAGAGGCGGGTGTCTTTTCCGATGAGGATGCGCGGCATGTGCTTCTTGCCGCGGCCGGCAACGTAGGCGATCGCACGACCAAGTTGAAGGCAGAGCTCAGGCAGCATCGGATGCTCGTTCGCCGTTCCGCGAATGCCGTCTGTGCCAAAAAGGTGCCGCTCCGGAGAGGGGCCCTTGGGGGGTGGAATGGTGAAGGGAGCGGTAAGCGTGGGCACCCGGCCCGCTTTTGGAATGCCGGACTTGGTCTTCGTGATCTTGGTCATTGATTAGTCTCGAAAATTGACGAACTGCAGCTCGAGGCCGAAATCATGGGCCTTCACGCATTGAATTGCGGTCTGTAAGTCATCTCGGTTCTTGCCGCTGACTCGAACTGCCGCTTCCTGGATCGAGCTTTGCACCTTGAGCTTCTCTTCTTTGATGTGCGCGACGATGGCTTTCGCCTTTTCGGTTTCGATGCCGTCCTTAATCTTGACTAATATCTTGGCGCCGCCCTTTGGGGTCGGTTCGGTCTTGCCAACGTCAAGAAACTTGAGCGATACCTTGCGCTTGATGCACTTTTCTTGAAACACCGTCAGCGCGGCTTTCACGCGCTCTTCGCTGTTTGAGCGAAATGCGATGCCATCCTTGTTCTGTTCGAGTTCGGTACCGGTGTCCTTGAAGTCGAAACGTTGACCGATCTCTTTCTCGGCCTGTTGAAAGGCGTTGTCGATTTCGTGGCTCTGCACCTTTGAAACAATGTCGAAGCTGGGCATTGGTGTCTTCCGTGTGGGCTTCTTCGTGAAGACCGCGATTATCTCGCCTGACGTGGCTAAAGAGCAACCGCTGGATCGCGTGGCAGACCGAGTAATTCGCCACGTGCTTCGCCGACCAGGTGAAGCGAGCCTGCGATGAGCACATGCGGCGCCTCGCGTGATGCGACGTTCAGGGCCTCCGCAAGGCCGGAGAGGGCGACGCCCGGCCAACGCGCGGCCAAGGCGACAGGAGGAGCCGCCGCTCTGCCAAGCGGGGCAACGTAATATCGGTGGGCCGCGCGAGGCGCGAGGGTGTCCAAGACGGTTTGCCAGTCCTTGTCTGCAAGAGCGCCGAAGACGAGGGCGACCTTGTCGGGGTCTGGGTACGTCGTCCTTACGAACGTAGCGAGCGCGCACGCTCCGTCGGGGTTGTGGGCGCCGTCGAGAAGAAAGGACACGCCATTTCTTACGAATTGTTCGCAACGACCTGGCCAGCGAACGTTAACAAGCCCTGCGCGGCGTGCGGCGGCTGGGATCCCCAGCTCCTCACCGATTGTCCAGGCGATGGCTGCATTGGCTCGCTGGTGCTCTCCGTGGAGGCCGAGCGCGAGAGACGCAACCTCGCGTGTCGCCGTTGCGTCAATGAAGTTGACTATGGTTGCGCCGACGTCGCGTGCCACCCCCTCGAAAACGCGACCGATCTCGGGGACCGTGGGGCCGATGACGATGCGGCCACCGGTTTTCATGATGCCGGCCTTTTCACGAGCGATCGCTTCAAGCGTTGAGCCCAAGCGGTCGGTGTGGTCGAGGGCGATCCGCGTGATCGCTGCGATGCGAGGCGTGGCGATGACGTTCGTCGCGTCGAGTCGCCCACCGAGGCCCACCTCAAGAACCACGCGGTCGCACTTCGCCTCGCGAAAGACCAGCATGGCCGTGAGGGTCGCGGCCTCGAAGAACGACAGATCGGGCTCGCGGCGCAATACATCGTCAAGTATATGGACGAGTGTAACATCGTCAACCGGCTTGCCGTTTACCTGGATTCGCTCTGCAAAGCGCAACAAATGAGGCGAGGTATAGAGCCCGGTGCGATGGCCAGCTTCGCGCAGCATGCTCTCGGTCATGGCGCAAACGGATCCCTTGCCATTGGTACCTGCGACGTGGACGATTTCACACGCTCGTTCGGGGTGGCCGAAACGCGCACACGCGGCGTTCATCGGGTCGAGTCCGAGGCGCATCCCCAAAGGAATACGTTCGTAGAGCCTCTGCAGAACGCGCGTCAGATCTGTCATCGGCCGAGAAGGCGAAGGATCGTGGCGATCTCGCCCTTAAGTCGGTGGCGGTGGACGATGCGATCGACCATGCCGTGCTCGACAAGGAACTCGCTGCGCTGGAAGCCCTCGGGCAGCGTCTGGCCGATCGTTTGCTCGATGACGCGAGGGCCCGCAAAACCAATCAGCGCCTTGGGTTCGGCGAGGTGGATGTCGCCCTGAAGCGCAAAACTCGCGGCTACTCCGCCAAAGGTCGCGTGGCGCAGCACACTAATAAACGGCAGCTTCGCGTCGCGCAGTCGCTCGCGTGCGGCCACGGTTTTCGCCATTTGCATGAGGCTCAAGATGCCCTCTTGCATCCGGGCTCCGCCGCTCGCAGAAAGTAACACAATGGGTAACGAATGCGTGACGGCGTGCTCGAATGCGCGGGTGATCACCTCGCCGACGACGCTGCCCATCGAGCCACCCATGAACTCGAACGCACTCGCCGTATAGACTACAGCGCGTCCCTCGATGTTGCCGCGGCCGCTCACGATTGCGTCGAGCAACCCCGTTTTCTTTTGGGCGCTCGCAAGCCTTGCGGGATAGGCCACGTCGTCAACAAAGTTGAGCGGATCGGTCGGGGTCAGTTTGTCGTCCCAAGCTGCGAACGAGCCCTCGTCGAGAAGCAAATCGAGCCACGCTTTGTGTCCGATCGAATGGTGATGCTCGCACTCAGGACAGACGCCGTGCACGAACAGCGTGGCCATGAGGATGACCCCGCAACCGTCGCATTTCTTAAAAGGGTTTGGATTCATGGCTGCTCGCTCAAGAGAAGTGCATCTCAGAAACGTTGCTGCCCACGATCAATTTCGGCTCGGTCTTTTGGACCACCTCATCGATCGTCACGCCCGGCGCCACTTCGACGAGGGTGAGCCCCGCGCCGGTGACGTCGAGGGTCGCGAGTTCGGTGATGATGCGCTGCACGACGCGCCTGCCGGTGAGCGGCAGGTTGCATTCGCGCAAGATCTTTGGCGCACCGTCTTTGGCTGCGTGATCCATGATGACGACTACGCGTTTGGCGCTCGCGACGAGATCCATCGCGCCGCCCATCCCCTTGACCATCTTGCCGGGGATCATCCAGTTGGCGAGGTCGCCCTTTTCCGACACTTGCATCGCTCCCAAAATCGCGAGGTCAATGTGTCCACCTCGAATCATGGCGAAGCTTTCTGCACTTGAAAAAAATGCCGAACCGTCAAGCATCGTGACAGTTTCTTTCCCGGCGTTGATCAGGTCGGCGTCGATTTCTGCGTCGGTCGGGTAGGGACCAATGCCGAGGAGACCGTTCTCGCTTTGGAGAACGACTTCGACGCCCTTTGGGATGTAGTTTGCAACGAGCGTCGGCATGCCGATGCCCAGGTTCACGTAGTAGCCATCGCGGAGTTCTTGTGCTGCGCGCTGGGCGACTTGTTCGCGTGAGAGTGCCATGACGATTAAGACTTCCTTGTTGAGGGGCTTGTGGTGCGGCGCTCGATGCGCTTTTCGTAGCGGTCGCCCTTCACCACGCGGTGCACGAAGATGCCCGGCGTGTGAATGTGATCGGGGTTGAGGTCGCCGACTTCGACGATCTCTTCGACCTCGGCGATCGTGATGCGACCCGCCGTCGCCATCATCGGGTTGAAGTTCATCGCGGTGTGTCTGTAAACCAAGTTGCCGAAGCGGTCGCCCTTCCAGGCTTTGACAATGGCGAAGTCACCGGTAATCGCGGGTTCGAGGACGTAGGTGCGGCCGTTGAAGTCACGCGTCTCTTTCTTCTCGGATGCCTTCGCGACCTTGCCGTCAGGGCCGTACCTAAGGGGCATGCCTCCGTCGCTCACCACGGTGCCCGCGCCGGTGGGTGTGAAAAAAGCAGGAATGCCGGCGCCACCCGCTCGGAGTCGTTCCGCGAGTGTTCCTTGCGGACAGAGTTCAACCTCGAGTTCGCCAGACAAATATTGACGCTCGAATTCCTTGTTCTCGCCGACGTAACTGGAAAGCATCTTTACGATCTGGTGGTTGCGAAGAAGAATGCCGAGCCCGAAGTCATCGACCCCGCAGTTGTTGCTGACCACCGTCAGGCCCGTGGGGCCTAGTTGGCGCAACGCCGTGATGCAGTGCTCAGGAATGCCACACAGGCCGAAGCCGCCCGCAAGTACCGTTGAGCCGCTCGCGATGTCGCTGCAAGCGTCGAGGGCAGATGCCATCACCTTGTTCATGGCGGAGACGGTACCAAGGTCACTCGCCTGGAGGCAACGTCCGCAAAGTTGCCCAAGCCGGTGAGACTATGCTGCGGTCGACACATGACGATGGCTTCGCGGCTCGCGATCATGGGTGCGGCAATCGCACTCTCGCTCCTTTCCCCGCGAGCCGGTAACGAGGCACTCGCGTTTGCCGCTGCGCGGCACGTGGCATCGGTGACCCGGCCTGTGGCTTCGTTGCGGTTCGGCAAGAGTGTCGGTTCGCCCACAGAGGGCAAGCTGATGGGCGGCGCGCATCTCAGCGAAGCGCCGTACTTGCGCATTCTTCCGAGCCATGCGGCGGGTGACGTCCGGTGGGGCGTCGAGCCATTGGTTCAGGCGATTGACCGTGCGGCCCGCGCGGTGAGGGCGAAGTATCCGGAAGCCGTTGCCTCGATCGGGCACCTGTCGCGTCCAGGCGGCGGAGAAATCGATCGGCACCGGTCACATGAAAGCGGTCGCGACGCAGACATCGCGTTTTACGTGCGCTCGCGTCAGGGCAAGGCACTGATTCCGGACACGCTTACACAATTTCGCGAAAATGGCGCGGCCGCTCACTGGAAGGGGGCATTCTTTGACGAAGCCAAGACGTGGACGTTCATTCAGAGTCTCGTTTCCGATCCCCAAGCGCGGGTCACTCATATTTTCATCGCGAGTCACTTGCGCCGGCGCTTGCTCGATCACGCAGCAAAATTGGGCGTTGCGGCGCCCGTCAGGCTTCGCGCGGCCGGCGTGATGATGCAGCCGCACGGCTCCCTTCCACACGACGATCATTTTCACGTGCGGGTTGCATGCCCGCACGGGCAAAAGGTATGTGTCGAAAGGCCCGCGGTCCCAAAGCGCGCGAAGTCGAAGAAGAAGCTGGGGCGACGCAGGGGCGCGCCTGTGCATAAGCCAATAGTTCAGGACATTGACGATGATGCTCCCGCCGCGGCCTTGACTCGCGCCCAGGACGGCGATTAGTCAGAGCCTGCGCATGCCCGACGTTGACATTGCCTTACGTGCTCTGACCGATGACGACACCTTTCGCGTCATTGCGGTTCGCGCGACCGATACCGTTCAAGCTGCGATCGCGGCTCAGAAGGTCAAAGGGCCTGTTGCGCAGACGTTTGCCGAGCTTGTAACAGGCGCGGTCCTGATTCGCGAAACGATGTCTCCCGATCTGCGGCTCCAGGCATTGCTGCAAACTGCAGATAAATCGGCGCGTATGGTCGCCGACGCGTTCCCGAAGGGCGAAACGCGCGGCCTCGTCATCAACAAGGCGAACAACGTTACATTTGCGCTTGCGGGAGGTGCGATCCTTCAGGTGATGCGGACGCTTAATGACGGCTCGGTCCACCAAGGGACCGTTGAGGTGCCTCCGCAGGGGGGCGTCTCTGGCGCGCTGATGCAGTATCTGCAGCAGTCTGAGCAGGTCGCGTCCGTGATTGCTGTCCGCTGCGTTTTCGCCGGCGACCAAGTGCTCGCAGCGGGCGGATACATCGTGCAGCTGTTGCCCGGACTCGATCCTGGGCCGCTGATGTTGATGGCGCAGCGCCTAGAGGACTTCGAAGATCTCGCGAGCATGCTTCGTCGGGGCAGCGGTGATCCAAAAATGTTACTCGACGAGTTACTTTACGGGATGCCCTACACGCAGGTGGGCGATTCGCCGGTTTTGTACAAATGTCAGTGCAGTGAACTGCGCGTGACGGCGAGCCTTGCGACCCTTCCGCGCAGCGACATCGAGGAGCTGATGCGCGGTGGAAAGTCCCTCGAAATTTCGTGCGAATACTGCGGCGAAGACTACCAAGTGCGCACCGAAATGCTTCGAGGGTTGCTCGCTCAGAACTGAGGGGTGATGACGCCGCTTCGGCGCGTTGAGTCGCTCGCCTGCGCGTTCACGGCGTAGTTCCGCCGCGTGTGGCGCAGCAGTTGAACGAGACCGTCGTTGCAGAAGTTCCGGAGCAGGTCGCATCTCCGTAGGTGACGTTGCCTGGGACCTTGGCCGAGTAGGTCGCGCAGCTCCGGTTAGCATACGCGTCGAGCGTCGACTGCGAGGTGCACGTGTTGAAATTCGCCGACAGTTTGCCCGAGACGCAACCGGTGGCGCCAGTCGTATTGCGCGCCGGCTTCGTGGGAGTGCTCGGCGTCCCGGCTGATGTGCTGGGTACCGCGTTGCCTGCCGAGGCGCAGCAGTTGAACGCCACCCCGGTCCCTGACCCAGCCGCGCACGAACCGGCGGTGAATCTCAAATTGCCTGGCACCTTGGCCGAGTAACTATTGCAGGAGCTCTGAGCGTACGACTTAAGCGACGCCAGCGAGGCGCAGTTCGCAAACCCGCCGGAGAGCGTGCCGGACACACAGCCGGTAGCGCCGGTTGTGTTGCTATCGGTGACGCTCGGCGTTACGGGCGCAGGATCAGCGGTGCCGCTGCAGCATTTGAACGATAGCCCCTTCGACTGGCCGGAACTGCAACCAGTGCGTGTGTACGAGATGTTCGACGCTGTCCTGCCGGAGCCACACGACGACGTCATGTAGCTGCTCCAGGCCGAGTCTGCGCGGCACGTTTGCGCGCTTGCGCTAATCGTACCTCCGCAAGTCAGAAGAGCTTGCTCATCGCTGTCAACGGTGGCCATTTCTTCGCTGCTTTCGATGTCGGGCTGGGCACAGCCCGTCGCCACCGTTCCGAGAGCGCAAAGACAAGCTGAAACGAGCACGCGACGCATCGACATGAGTGACCTCCGCCAGACCATGGGTTCATCATGCTCACACCCCCTTGTGCAGGGGACGTAAGCGCATGGAGTGTGGGAACGACGGTGGCGTGGGCAACTTGAACGCCGCGAGCGAGATGAGACAAGTTCGGTGGGGGCGTGTCGCACTGCCTGCGCGCGCAAGTGCCGTGACGCGGCCCTCAACAAAACACGGTTACTTTCGTTCGCCCACATGAAAGGCGGCCGGGTCGAGTACTCTTCGCCGCCATGTCCTCCTTTTCTGTGGAAAGCCCGGCCGCTGGCGCGCCGCTTTCGGACGTCTCCGCAACTGACTTGACGCTTCTTCCGAGCATGCTCGAGAAGGCGAGGCAGGCTCAAGCGGCGTGGGCCGAGCTGACGCTCGAGGCGCGCGGCAAGATAGTCAAGAAGGTGAAGAGTCGCGTGCTCGACCAAGCCGAAGCACTCGCTGCACTCATTCACCGCGAGGTCGGAAAACCTGAAGTCGAAGCGATTCTCGGTGAGGTGCTGCCGACCGCCGACGTCATCGACTACTGGACGGCGAATATCGAAGAGCATCTCGAAGCGCTCGAGGTCGAGATCGACCCCATTTCCTACCCAGGCAAAAGCGGGGTGATCGAGCGCGTTCCTCGGGGCGTTATCGCGGTGATCATGCCGTGGAACTTTCCGCTCGCCTTGCCATTTCGTGCACTGATCCCAGCATTGCTTTCGGGCAACGCGGTGCTCTTCAAGCCGAGCGAGATCTCACCGCGCACAGGGGCCGACATCGTCAAGTTGTTTGACGGTATCCTGCCCGATGGGTTGCTTCAACTCGTCCAAGGTGGCGGTGATGCGGGCGGCAGCGTTTGCAGCGTGGGTGTCGATCTGGTCGTGTTCACCGGCAGCGTGGCGACGGGTCGGAAAGTCGCACGCGCTTGCGCAGAAGCGCTCATTCCATGCGCGCTCGAACTCGGGGGCAAAGACGCCGCCATCGTTCTCAAAGACGCGAACCTCGACCGAGCAGCCAATGGTCTCGTGTGGGCGGCCATGATGAACGCGGGGCAGAACTGCGGGTCGGTCGAGCGGGTGTATGTGGAACGAGCGGTTGCTGATGAACTCGTCAAGAAAATTGTCGAAGTAGCGAACTCGCTTCAGCCCGGTCGCGACGTCGGCCCACTGACCACCAAGAATCAATGCAACATCGTCAAAATGCATGTCGAGGGCGCCGTTGCTCAAGGCGCAAAGATTCTCACAGGCGGCAAAGCGGGCGACGACGGTTACCAATTCCCCGTGACGATCATCGAGGTCGATCACGACGACATGGCGCTCATGGCAGACGAAACGTTCGGGCCGGTGCTGCCCATCGCCATCGTGGCCACGGCTGAGGAGGCAGTCGGTCGAGCCAATGCGTCACGCTACGGCCTCACCGCGAGCAT
>CAMBEV010000126.1 GCA_945865595.1 Nannocystis exedens
AAATATTTCGCAGTCGCGGTTACAATAGCCTTCTGGCCAACAACGTGAGGCCCATCCGACACGCTCGAGGCCATTTCAAACTCAGGGCGTCGGTACTCGTCGATGCGAATCGACGTTGAGTACACGCTCTCTGAACCGCGAAAGAATTCGACCCGTCCGTGCCCGAGGTTGGCGTTGCTCGGAATTTTGTACGCAAAGTCAAACGAGCCCGCCGAGCCGAGCCTCAGTTCGCCTTTCGCGATCTCGTTATGGCGCCCGTCGAACGCTTTGTAGTTCAGCGTCTTACCGACCCATTCATCCGCGGAGAGGAGATCACCCTTTTGACCGTAGGACGAGCGGCGCACCCAACCCTTGTATTGTACATCTTCGCCGGGCTTGTAGAGCGAACGGCCTGTGACCATGAGGAAGCGCAGGTCGTCGTGTGTTGGGCGGTAGCTGTAGCTGTTCTCGTGCTGAAAAACGCTGTCGTCTCCCTTGCGCGCGACGAGCATTCCGGACGCCTTCGGGAGTCGGGCAATGCCTTCATTGTTGCTCTTGGTGGCGGCGACGCCAAAGCCAACGTCAACTTCATTGACTGGAGCGCCTGAATCGAGCGACGTCGTCCACGCGACAATCTCGGTGGGATCAGTGATGGTCGTTAGGCCAAGATGCGTCACCTGAATCCACGTGCAGATTTCTTCGGGCACGCCATAGCGGTTTTTCTTTGCGTCCGGACTCTCGGCGATCAGGAGAACCTGACCGACTCCGTTCTTGAGTGCCGGGGAAAGATCGATCTTGGTCTCAACGATTTCATCTTCGCTCTTCTTCGGCGCGACTTGCGTGTCGCTCACGAGGCGACCTGGCGGAGGCGGGCGCTTCGCAAGGTCGTTGTGATAATAGTTTCGAAACTTTACGAATTGGTCGTGATCGCTTTGCGTCGCACTGACTGAGTAAAGCCTCACGCGGAACTTGGGAACGTTGACGCTGAACGCCGGGAGCGTCCCCTTCGCGGCCGGGTCGAGGATCATCGTTTGGCGGCCTTCTCGGAACAGCTGGGGCTCGGCTGAGCCAACCTTGAGCGTTTCGGTTGCCGCGCGCGCAAGCGTTTGCCCATATTGATCGGTGAGCGATTGAGCGACGGAAATGGAATACGTCGTGCGTCCCTTCGTTCGTCCGTGAATGTTGACGCGGTTGCCCGACGCTTCGATTTTCACGTCGGCTACCGCGGGCGAAATCGTGATGCTGGCGGGATCAAACTTTTCAGCGTCGATCGGGTTCGAAAATTCGAGCCACATCGGCTGGCCAGGTCGGCAAGGCTTTGAGTCATCGTTGTAGTGGCATCGCGCCTTGTTCACGACAAATGCGCCGCGCGTCTCGAACGAGAACGATTGATCGGACGCCGTTTTTTTCGGCCCCTCGGCCGATGCCGTGCCCGCCTTGAAACGCACGGTATAGCGAGTGCCGGGCGTAAGGTTCTCGACTGCACGAAACGCGACCCACTGACGCGCCTTGACGTCGTTCACCCTCTCTTTGATTTCTGAATCGCTCTTGATCTCGTCTTCCGTCGCGAGACGAATGGCTACGGCCGAAGCTCCTTTCAACTCAGTCGTCGCAAGAACCGCAGCGGGATCCATCGCTTGGTCGAACGCGGCGAACATCAGCGGTTCGAGTGACGTCTGGCCTTGCGGTCGCGATTGTTTGAGCGTGGGCGCGGGCGTTGAGAATGTCCACCGCACCTCGGCACCGAGCGTTTGGCCTGTCGCGCTCTTCGTTCCTTGCGGCACGGTCACCACGTAGTCGGTTGCCATCGGCATGCGATCGATGGGCTTGTAGACGAGCGTTTGCGTGCCCAACCATTCCCATCGTCCCGGCGGCTCGGGTGTAATCGTCACCGGCTTTGTCTTCGCCACATCGTCGTGCGAAGTAACTGCAACCATCGGAGCACTGAACGTCAGCGACACGTTGGGAACCATCGGCACGTCGCCAACGGGCGCATGCCGCTCGACGCGCAGTGCACCTGCCGCGACCTCGGGCCGCGGGGGCGTTGGCTTCGGCGGAAACGGTTCGTCAATTAACTTGCCCGTACGCGGTGGCGGCAGCGATTTCGCTCGGAGCGCAAATGTTTTCTCGTCGCCAGCTTCCGTAACGAGCTTCGGAAGGCGAGCAAGAATGGCTTGCGTCTCTTGAACCGAAAGCGGCTTCGTATCTGCGACGCGCGAGGGTGCTGATGCCCCGTCTCCGTCGGCATCGCTCAGCTTGAGCCCTTCGCCAGCCCACGGCGCTTCCTCTTTCTGTGCCTGCTTACCAGGAGAAGCGGGAGGAAGCGGCTTCTGCCCAGGACAGCCCACGGCCAAAGTGGCCACCACGCAACCCAGGCCCCATGTTTTGTACGTCATGCGCGTTTGTCCCTCGAGCGGATCGTGGAGGATGACCCTCGATCCTACCGCTCAGACGCACGAGACGCGCAAGAGTTCCCCGCATTTTCCACAACGCATCAGCAACCGCGTCTCTCTGGTGGTTAAAGTCCGACACACCCACGCGTCGCGTGGGCCCCGACTCAATTAAAATCCCATCAACTTCGCGACGTAGTACCGCATCGTCTCGGTCGTGCCGCCGCCAATGCGGAACAACCGCTGATCACGCCATGCGCGCGAGATCATATACTCCTCCATATACCCAGCGCCGCCGTGGAACTGCAGGCACTGGTCCGCGATCTCTGTCATTACGTCGCCGACGAAAATCTTTGCCAAGCTGATCAACTTGACGGTCTCCATCGTGACGTTGTCTTTGCGGACGTATTTGTCTTCGTTGTAGGCCTCAGCGCCTTTGTACGTGAGCGCCTGTGCGGCTTCGAGCTTCGCGTAAAGGTCGACGAACTTGTGCTGCCAGTACTCGCGCTTGATGATCGGCTTGCCGAACGCCTTGCGATCGCGGCCGTAGGCAACTGCGTTCTCGAGCATCAGTGCGCCACCCGAACACGCGCTCGTGCACGCAATGATGCGTTCGGACTGAAAGTTCTGCATGAGGTACATGAACCCCATGTTCTCTTCACCGAGCAGGTAGCGCTTGGGCACTCTCATGTCTTCGAACGCAAGCTCAGCGGTGTCGCTCGAGTGGTTGCCAAGTTTTTTTAGTTTCTTGGCCACACTGAACCCTTTGAGGTTCGTCGGCACGACGAAGAAGCTGCAGCCGTGGGCACCCGCTTCGGGATTCGTTTTGACAAGCAACGTAACGAAGTCTGCGCGCGTGCCATTGGTGATGAACGTCTTGGCGCCGTTGACAATGTAGTCGTCGCCGTCACGTTTTGCCCAAGTGAGGATGCCCGCGACATCGCTGCCCGCGTTCGGCTCGCTCACACCGAGTGCCGCGATCTTCTCTCCACGAATGGCCGGGGTCAGAAACTCTTCCTTTTGCTCTTTCGTTCCGATGTCGTTGATGACCGGCGTGGCCATGTCACCCTGCACCAGAAGCCCCATGCCGACGCCAGCCATACCGCAGCGCGGAAACTCTTCGCTCTTTGCGACGCTGAACCAATAGTCGCCACCCGCGCCGCCCACATCCTCGGGGTAGTGGGCACCGAAGATACCGAGCTCGCCCGCCCGCTCGAAGACCCAGCGCGGGAAGGTCTCATCGCGCTCCCACTCCTCCACGTGAGGGAACAACTCCTTCTCGCAGAACTGCCTGACGGTCTTTCGAAAGGCCTGGTGCTCTTCAGTATAGGGGCTCGGCATCGTCGCTCTCCTCAATCGGGAAACGTTTCGGACACAGATAATTCGTACACGAAACAATTATGGCAAGTGGTAATTTGCGCTCCCGAGGTTAGCTATGGGGAAAATCGCGGTCACAGGCGCAACGGGTTTCATCGGCAGCGCGGTCGTCAGGCTGCTGCTGCAGGACAAACGGGACGTCATTGCACTCGTCGAGCCGGGAGCGAACACCAAGAATCTTGACGACCTCAATGTTGAACGCGTTGCCGTCGATGTGAACGATGTTGCGCGATTCAAGAAGATTCTGACCGGGTGCGAGGCGTTCTATCACCTTGCCGCAATCTATCGAACGTGGCTCCCAAACCCGGAAATTATCTACCGCGTGAACGTTGAAGGCACGGTCTCGACCCTGCTCGCAGCCCAAGAGGCAAAGGTAAAGCGCATTGTCTATACGAGCTCGATTGCGGCAATGGGCCTCGTCGAAGGAGGCGTCGCCAGCGAAGAAACCGAGTTCAATCTCTTTGATATCGCCAACGATTACATTTTGAGCAAGTGGCAGAGCGAGCGCATCGCAATGCGGTTCGCAGAGGGCGGCCTGCCCGTTGTCATCGTGAACCCCGGCTTCCCGTTCGGCCCACGCGACATCGCACCCACCCCAACAGGAAAGATCGTCCTCGCCCTCATGAATGGCGAAATCCCTGGCCGCGGGCCAGGCGGCATCTGTGCGATCGACGTGGATGATTGCGCTGCTGGCCACCTGCTTGCCGAAGAGAAGGGCCGGACCGGGCAACGCTATATCTTGGCCAACCACAATGTGACGCTCAACGATCTGTTCGACGTCATCGGGAAAGTGGCCGGCGTTCGGTCGCCTGTGATTACGATTCCAAGCGGCCTCGCGTCACTCATCAGCATCGGCATGGAGATGTGGGCTGACCACGTCTCGCATCAGGAACCACCTGCCACGTACAAGGCTCTCCGCTACGCACAACGGTCCGCGTTCTTCACGAACGAGAAGGCCAAGCGCGAACTCGGCCTGCCCACGCGCCCGCTTGAGGAGTCGATCCGTCGTGCGGTCACTTGGTTCCGTGAAGCCGGAATGACCCAGCGGTAGGCCCGGCGCCCTTGCCGGCTCGCTCGACGCTCGATTGTCCTGATAGCGTCTCACGATTTTCGCGTGCACCCAAAACGTCCGCTGCGGCATCGCGCACCCTCCACTGAAGCGTCGAGCCGCCATTCGCAAGTGAGCAAGTTGGTTGACAGTTGCACAAGTTGACCAGTTGCGATGTCGGGCTCACAAAGAAAAAACCACCGCGGATCCCTAGGGCTCCGCGGTGGCTAATGCGAGCGGCTAAGCCGCCCTTGCGGGTTACTTCTTTGCAGCCTTCTTCGCAGCAGGCTTCTTTGCAGCAGCCTTCTTCGCAGCAGGCTTCTTTGCAGCAGCCTTCTTTGCAGCGGGCTTCTTTGCAGCAGCCTTCTTTGCAGCAGGCTTCTTCGCGGCAGGCTTCTTTGCGGCAGTTTTCTTTGCGGCCATTCGTTTTGATCCTTTCTCAGTTACATTTCGAACAATTTTACTGCTAGGCAACCTGGCAGCACTTGCGTGTCTGCCAACGCCATTCTTCGGAACTACGTTCAGCATGCGCTGTGAAGCGTGCGCATCGAGTGCGTCGCGCACTCTTTCGTCGAGCGCGTCGAAACTGAACGCGCCACCCTTATCGAGATACCCGTCGGCACCATAGAGAGGGCTCGTGAGTTGGTTAAGATTTTCTCCAATGCCGGTAAGCATCACGACGCCCGTGTGAGCGAGCGCAACGTCTTCACGAATCTTGCGACAGACTTCCCAACCACTCATGCCTGGCATCATCACATCGAGCACAACCAGATCAGGAAGGCGATCTTTTGCAATGCTCCACGCCTCGTCGCCATCACGCGCTTCGAGCACTTCGAGCTTTGGTTCACGGAGTTGACGAAGGTGGTTAGCAATCAACTCGAGCATCGTCGGTTCGTCTTCTGCCACTAGAACGATCGGGGTGGGAACCCTGCCTTGCGAAACCATAAACGCGATGATCGACGTTGAGACGCATCTTGGTCAAGTGTTCCACAAGGAATTACTCATCTGGGAACTGAGTGGGCACCCCAGCAGTCGACTCGACGAGCTGCTTGGAGGCGTGGACGAACTTCACCATGGTCGGCATGTGACCCTTGGCGAGCTTGAGTTGTCCTTGCATGAGAGCCTTCGTGGGATCGAGCTCGCGCTTGATCACTTTCTTCCACTGCGGGTACTCCCCGACGATCACAAAGCTTGCGGCTTCGGCGAGCTCGAGGGGGACTAACCGGCAGTCGTTGCACTTTCCTTGGTGAACATCGAGCAGCATGGCCGCGTCAGATGCGATGCCTGCCGCGGCATCCGCACGAACGATCATGGCAACCGAGCCGTGAGTCCATTGCGCTGCCGCTTGGGCGTAACCCTCGTTCGCGTTGATCGCGGCCTGATAGGCCGAACACCATTCTGCAGACGGAAACCGAAACGTCATCGCATCCCTCCAAGGACCCACGCGAAGTAGTAGACTCATGCGCGATGCGCAAGCCCGCGCCCGCCCGACCTCACGTCCACGCACGCGGCAACCAACGCCTCGACGCGGTTCTCGACTTCGTTGCCTTCGCGGCCAAGCCGATGCCGCTCGTGACCTTGTTGGATGTGGCGCCCAAGCGCATCGCCGAAATCTTTAGCGCGAACGTTTGTTCGCTCTACCTGATCGAAGGCGACGGCAACGAGCTCGTCATGCGTGGCAACGTCGGCTTCGAGGGCCAAGTGCTAGGGCAGGTGCGCCTGCGCGTGGGTCAGGGAATCACCGGCGAAGCGATCGAGTACATGCGCCCGATGTCGGCCGAAACCGCGGAGGCTCACGCGGCGTACAAGCACTTCGCCGAGCTGGGCGAAGAACGTTTCCCTGTTTTCTTGGCGGTGCCCATTCGGGGGCGTTCCGGCGCACTCGGTGCGATGGTCGTGCAGCGTGCGAGCGTCCCGTTCGAGCAAGCCGACGTCGAATTGCTGGTGCTCATCGGAGGCATTATCGCGGCAGGTATCCGTCACTCGGAGCTCCTCGACTCGCAGCGCGAACGCTCTGAGCGCCGCACTGGTGGTGGAACACGGAAGGTCACGCTCACAGGGCGACCTGCGATCGCAGGCAGAGCGCTCGGCGCTGTCGCTGCATTGCGTCGCCCTCCCTCCCATCCTCAAGAAGGCGCAACCAGCGACGAGAGCGCAAAGGCTGATGTCCGCCTTATTAAGGGAGCGTTCGAAGTCGCGACCAAGGCCATCGCCTCACTCCGAGCAAAGGCGCATCGTCTTGAAGTCAAAGACTGCGCCTTTCTCGGGACCTACCTTGAACTGCTCGAGGACATGCGCTTCCGCGAACGCGCGATCGAACTCGCTCGCGACGGTCAAGGCGTCGCGCACGCGCTGGCCCAGGTTGCACGTGAGGTCACCCGCACCGCCATCTCGTTCACGCGCGATTCCTTTCTCGAGGAGCGTGCCAAGGACATTGAAGACCTGTGCGATGCACTCACGATGCTCGCACTCAACGATCGGCGAACGGCGCTGCCCACCAAAGCGATCCTGCTCGGCGACGCGCTCACGGTCTTTGACCTCCTCGTTTCCGCCAAAGCACAACCGGTCGGCATCATCTTGAGCGATCGCGCGGCCGGGCCTCGCACCCAAGCCTTGCTCCGACTCCTCGATGTGCCGGCCATCGTCGACGTCGTCGGCGTCTTCCGATGGGCGAGCGACGGCGATCTCGCGCTGCTCGATGGCGACCACGGCCTCCTGATCATCAACCCAACGAAGAGCGAGATTGCGGTCTTGCGCGAGGCCCGTCGCGCAAGCGACCCGCTGTCGTCGAATGCGCCAACGAAATAGTCAACGCAGTGAACCAAGCAAACGGGCGCTCTCGGCCACATCGCGAAACGAGGCGAGCTGTCCTGTTTGCGACGCGATCGCGCGATACCGAGGCATCAAGCTGTCGGCGGTCCACCGCCTTGGCGACTCGGAGCAAAGCCAAACCACCTCGCGAACACGGCGGCGCAACTCCTTGAGTTCCGCGAGGCCCGGGTCACGATAGTTGGCACGCCCGTCGCCGAGAATCACGATGACCGATCGCCTATCAAGGAATGGTCGTGTCAGGTGCGCGAACTCACGGAGCGACGCCCCATAGTTCGAAACCTGGCCCGCCACGTAGATCACCGGGTCGACGGCCGTCTTCTCAGGCGAACCCTTGGCTAGCTGACGCGTGATGTCGACGGTTGTCGATGCGAAAATGTAACATCGTGCGTTCTTAAAGAAGTGCGCAGCTCGTGTCATGAACTGAAGGAGCAAGTCGACCGCTGGCCGAGTCGAGTCACTCACATCGCACAACAAAAAGAGGGCGGGGGGTCGGCGTCGATTTCGTACGCGCGGCACGCGAACGGGGACACCGTGCGTGCGAGCTTGTTCCCGAAGCAGCGCTCGTGGGTCGATCGCCTGGCCGTGCACCTTTCGCTGCCGCCGCCGCAATCGACAACGAAGTTGACTAGCAGCTTGCCGAAGGCACCTGTCGACCGCAGCGTCGCTCAACTGTGGATCATGATCTGCCTCGTTCCCCAGTTCGGCAGCATGGCGTTCTTCGACTGTGTCGCGCGTGCGCTGCATCGCCTGCTCAACAAATCGCCCCACGATTTCGAGAGCACGGTCGGCGACCTCCGCGTCAAACGCCCCCCGGAGCGCGATGCCCAGGGTGCTTAGTTGATGACGCGCATGATTGAGGCGCGCCTTATTTGTAACCGCATGAGCGACCATTGCCGGCGCATGCGCGTACTCTGGCGGCGACTTACGCAAAAGGAACGCAAGGTCCGTTTCGTGGTCCATGACGCGCTCGCTGTCGAGCCACGCGCGCACAACGTCGAGGGTCATCGACAGCTTTGCGGCGTGAAGGGCCTCCTCCACCGACCGAGGTCGCCTGTGCGACAAGAAGAACGCGTCAAACACGCGCGAAGCGGTCACCCATTCATCGGCTGTCGAAGCGAGGCACGCGAGCAGCGCCACGCGCACTCGGTCGCGATTTTCAAGCCCGACAAGCGAGAGAGCCCGCGCCGCGGCAAGGACTTGGTCGACCGAAGCCGGCACCCCGGACGCCCGGAGGGCGAATACGAATTCGTCAACGGTGCGGACCATTGGGTTGAGTTTACAGGCAAATCCAGGCGTTTGACGAGAGACGCTCGGGCAGAGAGATCTCAGGTGTGACCGAGGGCCGTCCAGTACTACGATGCGGGCCATGCCGGACGAAGTCACGCGCTTTGCGACGCAGCTTGTGGAGACCAGTTCCGTGGCTCAGCTTGTGCTCACCTCTGAGCTTGTCTGCCTCTATGCAAACGCCGCA